>NZ_JAFMPN010000022.1 GCF_017351175.1 Desulfovibrio sp. Huiquan2017
GGCACCGTGGTCCAGGTCATGGGCGAGATCAAGGCGGCGGGGATCGACAAGCTCGGCATCGTGGCCGAAGAGCCTAAACGAGAGAAAAACAAGTAATTCTCTAGAGTTGATATAGACATGCGGCAGGGCCTTGGTTTTATTCTATCTTTTTTGTTCCACGCGGGTATATTCGCCTTCGCGCTCTATGGCGTGAACTATTCGGCCCCGCGCGTGAACCTGGACCGGCCCGTGTACAATGTGGACCTCATTTCGTTGGCTCCGCCTCCGGCCGGTCCGCCGGTCAAGGTGCAGGCCGAAGCGCAACCTTCGGCCGAGACCGCGGCCGTGCCCGTGGTCGAAGCGCAGCCCGAACAGGCCGAGGCCAAGCCTGTCCCCGTGGTCGAGGCCAAGCCCGAACCGGAGGTCAAGGACATCAGTCCCAAGAAGGTCGAAAAGAAGACGGTGGTCAAGAAAAAGGAAGAGCCCAAACCCAAACCGGAACCGAAACCAGCGCCCAAGCCGAAGCCCCAGAAAACGACCCAACAGTTGCTTGCCGAGGGCATGGCCGCAGCCAAGGCCCAGGCCAAGCGTGAAGAGGCGGCCAAGCAGAAAGCCTTGGCCAGCGAACTGGCCGCTCTGAAGAAGCAGGAGGGCAGCAGCGTTTACGCTCACGGCGGACAGCCTGGTGGGCAGGAAGGCGGCCGAGAGGGCGGTTTCGTGGGCGGTTCCGGTTCGGGACTGTCCGAGGTTTATGCCCTCATCGTCGGGTCGGCCATCAAGAAACACTGGCGCTACCCTGCTTTTGCAGGCGAGGCCAACCTGATGGTCACCGTTGAAATCACCCTCGCGGACGACGGCAAGATTCTTTCCTCGAAGGTCTTGGAATCTTCGAATAATCCTGAATTCGACAGTTCCGCCCTTCGAGCCATCAAGGAAACCGAATATGTGGAGAAGCCGCGAACCGCGCGCGACCGGCTCATCCGCATCAATTTCAACAGCCAGGAACTCTCAGAGTAAACGGTATGAAACGGATAACAATTCTTTTTGCAGCGTGTCTGCTCGTCTGCCTTACGGCCGCATTCGCCTCGGCCCAAGGCCCCCTGACCGTGGATATCCATGGTCCCGGCCAGCGCTTGGTCAACATAACCCTGTTGCCGCCCAAAGGGCTCGACGGCCAGCCCGTGCCCGAGGCTGCTGCCAAAGCCTTCAAGGAGTTGGTGGCCAACGACCTTGGCTACATCCCGTTTCTCAAGCTGGTTCCAGTGTCCGAACTCCTCGGCGGCGATCCGAGTCATGGCGTGACCGCCCAGGACATCGACTTCAAGCCCTTCCAGCTCGCTCGTGTGGATCTCTGCCTGACTACGGGGTGGAACGGCCAATACCTTGAAGCCCGCGTCTATGAGACTTTCAGCGGCCGCCGGGTGGTGGGCAAGGCCTACCGCGACGTGGCCGACAAGCTGCCGCTCGTGGCCGACCGGTTCTGTTCCGCTTTTCTGGAAGCCCTGACCGGCAAGAAGGGGTTCTTTGATTCGCCCATCGTCTTCGTCAAGCAGGATGGCAAGAGCAAGGAAATCTACACCGTATTGCCGCAGGGCAGAGGACTGACCAAGATTTCCGACCTGGGCGGTTTCAACCTGAGCCCGGCCTGGTCCGCCGAAGGCGACCAGATCGCCTTCACCCACATCGGCGACGATCGTCACGAACTTTGTATCTACGAAGCCAAGACGCATAAAATCCGTCGCGTAGCCAAGGGGCTGGGCGATACGGTCATCAGTCCGGTCTATGGCCCCGGCGATGTGCTCTATGCCTCCCTGAACCTCAACGGAACCACCAATATCTACGAACTGAGCAAGTCCTACAAAGTCGGCAAGCGGTTGGCGGGCAGCCCGTACATCGACGTCTCGCCGAGTTTTGACCGGACCGGTTCTCTGATGGCCTTCACTTCCGGCAGGGCGGGCAATCCGCATGTTTATCTCTTGGATATGAAGACCGGCCAGGTCCGGCGCGTGACCACCACGGGCAAGTACAACACCCATCCTTGCCTGAGTCCCGATGGCCGGTACGTGGCTTATACGCACCAGACTTCGGACGGCCATCGCATCTTCCTGCACGATCTTGAAACCGGCAGGGAAAAGCAATTGACCTTCGGGCCCGGCAACGACGAATACCCGGCTTTCGGCCCGGACGGTTATTTCATCGCCTTCGCCTCCAGCCGGACCGGGACCTATCAGCTTTATTTGACCACTCGGCACGGCGACACGCCGCGGAAGATATCCACAGGCAAGGGGGCCGCTTTCGCGCCCGCTTGGGATACTTCCCTACAGTGGTAAATTGTAATATGATCAGGGTTGATTTTTGTTGGGGAAAAGGTACATCGTAAAAATTGTGAAAACAGGGTGTCCTCGAAGCACTGCAAATATGGCCGGGCGACGGCTTTACCAAGGAGTGAGCATGAGAATCAAATGGTATGTCGGTATGGTGGCCCTTATGGCCGTGTCTCTTCTTCTCTTTGCCGGTTGCGCAAAGAAGTCCACAACCACGGAACCGGTTCAGAGCCAGGTCGAGGTGAAGGACGATACGCAATGGACTCCGCCCAAGCAGGAAGAGCCTGTGGTGGATGAGGCTGCCCTGGCCGCTGAGGCGGAGGCCCGCGCCAAGTCCGAGGCTGTCCAGGAATTGACCAACGTGACCATCCACTTCGCCTTCAATTCTTATGATCTCAGCGACGAGTCCCGTTCCGTCCTGGCCCAGAAGGCCACCATCTTGCGTAAGTTCAGGGACGTCAACGTGGTCATCGAAGGCCACTGTGACGAACGCGGCACCGAGGAATACAACCTCGCTCTCGGCGAGCGTCGTGCCCGCGCCGCCTACGAACACCTGGTCATCCTCGGCGTGGAGCCCGAGCGCATGAAGATTGTCAGCTATGGCGAGGAATACCCCGTCGACCCTGGCCACAACGAAACCGCTTGGGCCAAAAACCGTCGCGACGAATTCGTCATCAAATAGCCCCGCGCGTGATATTGCGAAAAAAACGCCGCCCCGATGGGCGGCGTTTTTTTGTGCGTCTTCGACGGTTCGGCATCCCCGTCCCCTTGCTGACCGTTTTGTGCATTTCGCGGATGTGTGGGGAATGTATTGGGGCAAGCGGACCGACGACCGGGGGAGGGATTCCGCCTACTCGCGTTCGCACGTCTCGCGAAGTGGCGTCAACAATTTTTGAGTGAGGCCAGGGTGGTGTACCGGTCGCCGGAAGCGTCCTTCCTCTAGCCCAACCTGGACAGGAGAAAAGCGATCACGTGCAGGCAGCCTAGGGCATAAAGTCCCGCCACACCATCGTCGAGCATGACGCCGAATCCGCCGGGAAAGGCGGTTTCGGCCCATTTGACGGGCCAGGGTTTGAGGATGTCGAAGATGCGGAACAGGACAAAGGCGATGGGTAGGTACCAGATGGGCAAAGAGAAGAAGAGCAGGGTGAGCCACTGGCCGAAAAGTTCGTCTGTGACCACACAGCCTGGGTCTTTTTCGTTCATGATGATCTCGGCCCGCCCGCAGGCCCATGTGCCGACGAGGAAGATGCCGAGCAGTACCGTCAAGCGCCAAGGCAGGGCGAGGCCGAGAAAAAGCCAGGGCGCGGCCACCACGGCGGCCAGTGAGCCCCAGGTGCCGGGAGCCTTGGGAAAATGGCCCACGGGGCCGAGGGTGGCCAGGGCGACGGCCAATTTGTCGAAGGGATTGGATGCGGACATTTGGAGGCTCCGGGCTGTGTTTTTCGCCTTGATAATCGGAAACGCGACGGCAGGCAATGTTCTTGACGGATTCTCCGAACGGGAGCTACCCTTTGCACGTTGTTGCGGCCCCCTTTAGGCGACGGCCGAACAATCATAGGAGATTGTTTGCAACTTTTGTCTTTGGATCTTGTTCGTTAGTCCCGTACCGCCCGCGACCAACTGGGGCCGGGTGGGGATCAATTGGTTACCGCGCCCTGGTGGGCGCGGGTCTTATTGTACGGACTTGAACAACAGGATTCAAAAATGACTATACGCTTGGAAACAGACAACGACATCGCCGCCATCCGCGCGCTCGAATACACCGCCTTTCGCCATCATCCCCAACACGCCCCCGGGGCCGAACCCACCGAGCACCTGATCGTTGACGCCCTGCGCGACTCGGGCCACCTGAGCCTGTCCCTGGTGGCCGAGGAGCGGAACCGGGTGGTGGGACATTTGGCCTTGTCCCCGGCCGTGCCGGGGAAGGGCGGCCAGGGCTGGTATCTTCTCGGCCCGGTGGGCGTATTGCCCGAACGGCAGGGGGCGGGCATCGGCTCGGCCCTGGTCCGCAAGGCCTTGCGGATCATGCGGGACCGGGGTGCGCACGGCGTGCTTCTGGTGGGCGACCCGGCCTTCTATGAACGATTTGGATTCCGCTCCCGGCCCGGGTTGACCATGGGCGGCGTGCCCCAGGAAAACGTCCTGGGCATTTCCCTGGACGGCACGGAACCCGAGGGCGCCGTGGTGTCTGATCCGGCCTTTTTCGTGACGGCCGGAGAGTAATCGTGAACCGAGGTTGAAACGGGGAGCGGGCCAACGGGTCCGCTCCCTTTCTCTTTCAAATTCAAGGGCACAGGATGCCGCTGTGCCGTGCCCGGTACTTGCCTGGCGCGGGAAAGACGATTAAGGTCTGCCGACCCCACTTAGTTCGGCCATGGCCGACAATCAAGGAGCAGACGCATGCAGCCCGCTACTGAGCAGGACCTTCCACGGATCGTCGAAATCTACAATTCAACGGTGCCGACGCGCATCGCCACGGCCGACACCGAGCCGGTCAGCGTGGAATCACGGCGGGCCTGGTTCAACGGCCATACGCCCGGCAAGCGTCCCATCCTGGTGGAGCGGCTGGACGGCGAAGTGGCGGCCTGGGTCAGCTTCGAATCGTTCTACGGACGTCCCGCCTATGAGCGTACTACCGAAATCAGCATCTACATCGCCCCGGAACATCGGCGGCAGGGACTGGGGCGCAGGTTGCTCGCGGAGGCCCTGGGCATGGCTCCTGAGCTGGGCATCCGGACCGTAGCTGCCTACATATTTTCCCACAACGAGGGCTCCATACGGCTGTTCCGGTCCTTTGGATTCGAGGAATGGGGCAAACTGCCGGACATCGCGGAGATGGACGGCAAGCGCTACAGCCTATCCATCCTGGGCAGGCACCTTACTCCGTAGCCGGTTGGATACTCCCGGTTTTGACGGGAGCCCGGTCGATGCGTATCTTTCAGGATCGAGCCCTTTCAAATTCTATTTGGAGCGAACATGACCGGAACACCCAAAGCTGCCGGGAAAAGCAGCATCACCCATATCAATCTGGACCTCGTCCTTGACAACATCATGGTCGGTCCACGGGCCACGTACCTCGACCTCGGTTGCGGCGCGGGAAATTATACCTTGGCCCTGGCCCGTCGGTTGGGTGCGGGGTCCTTGGTCTACGCCCTGGACCTGTGGGAGGAAGGGCTCGTCGCCCTGTCGGAAGCCGCACGGGAGGAGGGGCTGGGCAACGTCGAACCCAAGGTGGCCGACCTCTCCCGGCCGCTGGACCTGGCCACCGGCTCGGTGGACGCCGCGTTCATGGCCACGGTGCTGCATGATTTGCCGGAAGCGGCCCGCCCCGGACTCATGGAAGAGTTGAGCCGGGTGCTCGTACCCGGTGGGATTTTCGCGCTCATAGAGTTCAAGAAATTCGCACACGGACCCGGCCCGTCGTCCCCGGACAACCGCATCGGCCCGAAGGACGCCGATCGATTGACCGCGCCCCACGGATTCATCCGGGATGTGGAGGTCGATCTCGGCGAGTTTACCTATCTTGTCCGGTTTATCCGGGAATAGGGTGCGGAGACGGCCGTCTATTCGATGAAGCCTTTCTCGCGCATGATGTCGGGTTTGATGAACCGCGCCATGCCCGTCTTCATGCGGCTGAATCCCTGCTTCCGGTAGAAGCCTTCCTTGCCGGGGGCTGCGTAGAGGATGACATTGCACCCGGCGACGCCTTCCAGCACGGTGTCCATGATCAGGCCCCCGAGCTTCCGTCCCTGGTATTCGGGAAGCACAGCGCAGTCGTACACGGCGGCCTGGTACGTGCCGTCGGAAATGGCCCGACCGAAGCCGACCAGTTTGTCGCCGTCGTAGACGAAGACGACCGTGTGGCTCGCCGTAAACGCCTTGGCGTGCACCTCGGGGGCGTAATGCGCCATGCCGACCAGCTTGAGGATGTCCGCCACGATCTGCCAGTCAATGCCGGAGCAGTCTTTTTTTATCAGTAATTCCATTTATTTCTCATTGTTAGGGTGAAGGGAGACGCAGGCTTGTACAGTTCGCGATGCGGTTCCAATGTGCCTGCCGGGAAAGGTCATCAGTAGTTCCGTGTGGCCGGTGTGCGCATCCCGCCGTTCCTCCTCCGCGTGAAACCCCTGTTGCTCGTAAAAACGCACGCTGTTGCGATTTTCCGTATATACAGTGAGCTGCAAGGTGTCACGAAGTCCCTTGGCCTTTTGCAGCAGCATCGTGCCCACACCCATGTGCTGGCGGGGCGGCGAGACAAACAGGGCGGCGACCGTGTTCCCATGCAACGCCAGGAACCCGTCGACTTCCCCGCCGTCTTCGTGGACGAGAATTTCACTGTTCGGAAGATAGAGCTTCCGCATGTCTTCGACTTTCGATTCCCAGAATTCGCTCGGAATGAAGTCGTGGGCAGCGAGGGAGGCAGCAAGCCAGATTTTGAGAACCGGGTTCATATCCTTCGGCTGGAAGGGTCTTATCATGTCTTGTTCACGTCCTTTCGTGGCGTGAGCTCGGCCCGCGGGGGGCGGTTGCAGAGCCGCTACGGTGCGGTTGTTCGTTTTTTGACGATCTCGTTGCCGTAGGAGTTGTCTATTGAGCATAGCCAGACGCCGTCCGGGGTTTTGGTGAAGACATATGCCGCTTTGCGCTCCGTCTCGGGCAGATTCGGCGCGGATATGATCGTGTTGGCATGCACCAGAACGGTATCCCCTGCCTCCAGGATCGTCATTCCGTTCTGCTTCACCTGGAGTCCGTTCTTGAAATATTGGGAGATGGCTTCAAAAGCCTTGCTGATGGCGTCTCTCCCCTGGACGACTCGTCCCGGTTCGACCACCAGGATCGCGTCTTCGGTGTAGATGCCTTTCAGCGTATCGAAATCTTTAGCGACTATGGCTTTGTCCGCCTTTTCTATCTGGCTTTCCACGGGATGTTTTTTCAAACGGATTTCTCCTATATTCAAAATGGGTCGGTCTGTATTGCCGACAGGCCGTGATTGGCGTTTTACTTATTCATCGGGACAATGGCGCCCCGTCTGAGCAGGATTTCTGTCACCAGTGTCAAGGGTAGCCCATGACGCTGAACCGGATGGAGTGGAAAAATGCAACACCTCAAGAAGTTGTGATAGGTACTTGGGGCGGGACGACGAGTCTGGGGCGGCCTGTCGTCGACCGATATTCCTTTAATTACCCCTCTGGGACAACAACACCCCGGTCCAACAGCATTTCCAGCACCCGCGCCAATGGGAGACCCACGACGTTGGTGTAGGAGCCGCGTATGGCGGTGACCAGGAAGGTGCCGATTCCCTGGATGGCGTAGGCTCCGGCCTTGTCCATGGGTTCGCCGGTCTCAATGTAGCTCATTAATTCGCCTTCGGTGGAGAGGCGCATGTCCACGTCCGTGCTTACGGATTCGGACAGGATTTTGCCGTCGGGCAAGACCACGCAAAAGCCGGTGACGACCTGGTGAGTCGCGCCCGACAGGGTCGTCAGCATGTCCAAGGCGTCGAGCTTGGACTGCGGCTTGCCCATTATCCGTTCACCCAGGACCACTGCGGTGTCCGCGCCGAGGATCGTCGCGCCCCTGAATCGCGTAGCCACGTCCAGAGTCTTGAGTTCAGCCATGCGCAGGACGTAGGCGGCGGGCGTCTCTCCCGCTTCGGGCGCAGGCTCTTCAAGCCGGCTCGGGTGCACGTCGAAGGTCAGCCCGAGGTCTGACAACAGTTCGCGCCGACGGGGTGAGCCCGAGGCCAGGACGATGGGGGAGCGGTTGCGGAAAGGACCGTTTTTTATCATGCCCGAAATGTTCCCCATATCCCGATCCGCGTCAACGACGGACTCTTGACGGCTTGGCCGCCTTTGCACTGATTTGACCGTTCACGAACCGACAGTATCCACAGCTTTTGTCGTCATTCCCAGTAATTGCATCCATGGCAGGATTCTTGCTGCATATCGTGCGCGCGAAAACGCAGGAGCGACAATGCAGGAAACGGATACGAAAAGCGGACTGGGATTCACCTCGTTTCACCAGATGGAAGGATCGGACCCGAGCCGGGGCGCCAACGACTGGGCCGTGCCCTGGGCCGACCTGATGATGGTCATGTTCGTGCTCTTCGTGGTGCTGTTCATCTACGCGAGCAACCGCCAGGATGTGAAGGTCCTGTTCAGCAAGCAGTCCGCCGAAAATGCACAGTCCGCCAGCGCGTTGGATCCGCTTATCGGACTCATCGGACAGATCGCCAGCCGGGCCGGGGCCGACGGGTCCCAGGACGTGGTCCGCGTGCCCGAGAATGAAGTCCTGTACCGCTCCCGGACCAATGGCATCACCGTAATCCGTGAGGCTGCGGGTCGGGTGCGCGTGACCTTGCGCGGCGATCTTTTTTTCGACGGGAACTCCGGGCAGCTTAAGCCCGAATCCGCCGCCTACCTTGACGAAATCGGGGATGTGGTCCGGCTGAGCGTGGGGTTGGTCCACGTTATCGGATTTGCGGATCAGAGCGAGGCCGAGGGGGCGCAGAGCTTTATCCTGTCATCCGAGCGGGCGGCCAATGTGGCGGATCAGCTCATCAACCGGCTGCACATCGACCCCAAGCGCCTGGTGGTCACCGGCCGGGGGGCGTATCAGCCCGAGCTGCCCGATACGTCGGTGGCCAACCAGACCCTGAACCGGCGGGTCGAAATAGTCATTTCCAACAACAGTTGATTCATCGGAGGCCGTCATGGGCAGAAAAAATCTTATCGGCATCGCCTTGAGCCTGATTATCTTCGCGAGCAGTTTCCTGCTCACCGGGGCGGCCGGGGCATACTTCAATCTGGCGGCCTTCCTGGTCGTCCTGTCCGGCCTGAGCGCGGCCATGCTCATCAGCTATCCGGTCAAGCACGTGGTAAACGCCTTCACCGTGGCCAAGAACGTCTATGGCAACGGGCGGACCACGGCGGAGGAGATCGTCAACACCCTGCTGGACCTGTCGGTCAAGTCCAAAGTGGACGGCGTACTCTCCCTGGAGCGTTCGGCCAACAAGGCGACCAGTTCCTTCATGAAAAGCGGGCTGTGCCTGCTGGTGGACAATTATAAGGAAGAGGAGATCCGCGAGTGCCTGAACGCGGAAATGGCCTTTTTCAACCTGCGCCGCCAGCAGAGCGAACGGTTTTTCCAGACCCTGGCCCGCACGGCTCCGGCCTTCGGCGTGGCCGGGTCGGTCATTGGGCTCATCGGCCTGCTCATGGGCATCAACGACACGGCCGTGATCCTCAAGAATATCCCGGTGGCCTTCATTTCCACCCTGTACGGGCTGATCCTGTCCCATCTGGTGTTCGCGCCCATCGCCGAGAACATCAATTATTCCACCCGGGCCGAACTGCTCAACCAGAAACTGGTCATGGAAGGCATCGTGGCCATCAGCAAGGAGCAGAACTCCTACAAGCTCGAACGCAAGCTGGCCTCATTCCTGTCTCCGTCCGAACGCGAGGGCAAGACCGAGACCCTGCGGCGTATCACCCGCAAGTATGTACAGCGCAAGCGGCAACCCGTGGAACTGGAAGACATGGCGGACGGCGCGGAAGCGGTTGGGGAGGCGGGGGCAAACAAGGCCCCCGAGGCCGCCTGATGGCGGAAGGGGGCGGAAGCCGTCGAATCAGCTAAGGAAGGGGCCTTCGGGCTCCTTTTCTTTTTACCCGATTGTGCTAGGGTGCGCTTCACGGAGGAAAGGGGCGCATGGCCAAGATTCTGGCCGCCGACATCGGCGGCACCAATAGTCGATTCGCCTTGTTCGAGGCGCGGGGCGACAGTCTCGAAATACTGGATTCCATCTGGCTGGATACGCACGGGGCGCGGACCTTCCCGGAACTCGTGGAGCAACTCTGGGATAGCGATTTTCCGGTGCGGCCCGGTAGTTTCGAGGCGGCGGTCCTGGCTCCGGCCGGAGCCGTGTACCATGGCCTGACCTGCCCGGATCTGCCCAACGCCCCCTGGGGCATCGACCTGCGCGAGGTGGATTTCGGCACGTCCGCCGTGCGCCTGATAAACGATTTTTCGGCCCAGGCCTTCGCCTGCCGCACCGCTGCCGTGGACGACGCCCTGGTCATTCAGGACGGCCATCCGGCGGATGGCGACACCATCGGGGTCATCGGGGCGGGTACCGGGCTCGGCTATTCCGCCTTGCTCAAGGCCGGCGACAAGTGGATGGCCCTGCCGTCCGAGGGAGGGCACATGGCTTTTCCCTTTGTCGGCCGGGAAGAGGCCGAGTACGCGGAGTTCAACCGCGTCGAGAGCGGCCGCAACTGGCCGGAAGGGGATTCCGTGGTTACCGGCCTGGGCCTCCGGTTGGTGCATCGCTTCCTGACCGGCGAAGACTTGACGCCCAAGGAGATTTCCGCCGGGTTGACTCCGCAGAGCGAGACCACCAAGTGGTATGCCCGGTTCTATGCCAGGGCGTGCCGCAATTGGGCCATCGGGCTGATGACCACCGGCGGGATGTTCATCGCGGGCGGAGTGGCGGCCAAAAATCCCCTGTTCGTACAGGTGCCCGAATTCCTCGATGAATTTCACAACTCCCATGTCTATCAAGATTTTCTTCATACTATCCCGGTCCGGCTCAACGCCAATCAGGCAAGCGGCCTGTTCGGCGCGGCATTTTACGGCGCGCAGATGCTGACGGAGCACGGCGGGAAGCGGTGATTTCGTGCCCGGAGTGACGGAATCGCCCACCTTCGGGTGAGAACGCGGGGCGCGCCCCTTGATTAATTGCCCGGACACGGGTACGAAGCCCGACGTTCCGACATCGTGTGAAGGAGTATACCCATGGTTGACAAAAGCCGATATCAGAAGATGTTTCCGGTTTCCTGGGAGCAGTTGCACCGCGACTGCCGGGCGTTGTCCTGGCGGCTGGTGGAAAAAGGTCCCTGGAAGGGCATCCTGGCCATCACCCGGGGCGGACTGGTCCCCGCAGCCATCATCGCCCGAGAACTGGACATCCACCTCATCGACACCATCTGCCTGTCCTCCTATAATTGGAAGGAGCAGGGCGAGGCCAGCGTGCTCAAGGCTGCGGACAACGACGGCGAAGGCTGGCTGCTCATCGACGATCTCGTCGACACGGGCAAGACCGCCAAGATCGCCCGCGACATGGTCCCCAAGGCGCATTTCGCCACGGTCTACGCGAAGCCCGCTGGCCGTCCCACGGTGGACACCTTCATCACCGAAGTCAGCCAGGATACCTGGATTCTGTTCCCTTGGGACGCCGGTGCCCAATTTGTGGAGCCCATCGCCTTGGTCTCGGACTAGCTGGGCGTTTCCCCCGAAAAACATCTCCTTGAAAAACAAGGGAATCGCCGTGGCTGGAATAAATTGGGTCTTGCCCGATACCAACCACTGATATATGCATTTTTGATATGCAACCGCTAACGGAGAGGTCCTCATGAAGAAACTGCTGAAATTGATTGGTCTGCCTGCGGCCCTGCTGCTGGCGCTGTCCCTTTTCGCCTGCGGTGAAGCCCCGCAGCAGGAGAAAAAAGCCGAAGAACCCGCCAAGACCGAAGAGGCTCAGGCCCCCGCCGAAGAGCCCAAGACCGTTCAGGTCGGGTTCATCTACGTGTCCCCGGTGGGCGACGCCGGGTACTCCTACGCCCACGACCTTGGCCGCCAGGCCGTCGAAGCGCTGCCCTGGGCCACCACCAAGTACGCCGAGTCGGTGCCCGAGGGCGCGGATTCCGAGCGTGTGCTGCGCAACATGGCCCGCGAAGGTCTGGACATCATTTTCGCCACCAGCTTCGGCTACATGGACCCGGTCATGAAGGTCGCCAAGGAATTTCCCGATACCAAGTTTATGCATTGTTCCGGCTTCAAGAAGGGGCCCAACGTCAGCAACTACTTCGGACGCATCTACCAGGCCCGTTACCTGACCGGTCTGATCGCCGGTTCCATGACCAAATCCAACAAGCTGGGCTACGTGGCCGCCTTCCCCATCCCCGAGGTCATTCGCGGCATCAACGCCTTCACCCTTGGCGCGCGCCAGGTGAATCCGGACGTCAAGGTCCACGTGGTCTGGACCAAGACCTGGTATGACCCGGCCCTCGAAAAGGACGCCGCCAAATCCCTGCTGGACGCCGGTTGCGACGTCATCACCCAGCATCAGGATTCCCCGGCCGCCCAGGAAGCCGCTCAGGAAGCCGGAGCGTATTGCATCGGCTACAACTCCGACATGTCCTCCTTCGCTCCCAAGGCCAATCTGACTTCAGCCATCTGGAATTGGGGCCCCATGTACGTGAAGACCGTGGAAGCGGTCCGCGACGGCTCCTGGCAGGGTGACCAATCCACGTGGTGGTCCATGCAGGACGGCGTGGTCGATATCGCTCCCATGGGCGCCATGGTCCCCGACGACGTCAAGTCCATGGTCAACGCCAAGAGGGCCGAACTTATGGCGGGCAAGGACGCGATCTTTGCCGGACCGATCAAGAACCAGGCTGGAGAGGTGGCCATCGCCGAGGGCGTTACGCCGGACGATGGCGCATTGCTCGGCATGGGCTGGTTCGTGGAAGGCGTAGTCGGCACCACCAATTAAGTCGGTCACGTGCTGAAAATCCGCAAAAGAGATGAACCCTGGAAGTGGGGCGCCCTGGTTGTATTCCTGGGCGCCCTGCTCTTTTCCCTCGCGATCAGCGGCCTGCTCTTGGAGGGGCAGGGCAAGGACGCCTTTTATGGCCTGAGCGTGTTGTGGCAGGGAAGCTTCGGCAATGTCTGGTCTCTTGAGGACGTGCTCCTCAAGGCCATCCCGCTCTTCCTTTGCTCGCTCGGCGTGGCCGTGGCCTTCCGCATGCAGATATGGAACATCGGGGCCGAGGGACAGTTCGCCCTGGGGGCCATCGGGGCCACCTGGATGGCCCTGTCCTTTCCGGACCTGCCCCGGTTCGCGCTCCTGCCGCTCATGTTCGTCATGGCCTTCATCCTGGGCGGAATATGGGCCCTGATCCCGGCTGTTCTGCGTTTGAAGCTGCGGGTCAACGAAATCATCTCCACGTTGATGCTCAACTATATCGCCATCCTGCTCCTGGATTACCTCGTCTTCGGCGTCTGGAAGGATCCGGCCAGCTTCGGCTTCCCCATGACTCCCGAGTTTTCGGCCAGCGCCATCATCCCCCCCATCGGAAACAGCCGCGTCCATTGGGGGGTAGCCTTTTGCGCGGCCGTGGGCTTCGGCCTGTGGGCGTTCATGCGCTTCACCCGGCTGGGCTTCGAGCTCAAGGCCAGTGGCGAAGGCGCGCGGGTGGCCCGCTATGCCAAGATTCGTTACGGCATGCTCGTCCTGCTGGTCATGGGATTGTCCGGTGGCTTCGCCGGTTGGGCGGGCTGTGTGGAGACCTCGGCCATTCTCAACCGGCTTCAGCCGTCGCTCATGGTCGGTTACGGATACACCGCCATCGTGGTCGCCTGGCTGGCCCGGCTCGAACCGCTGAACATCGCCTTTGCCTCCTTTCTCCTGGCCGCGCTCCGGGTGGGGGTGGAGAACATGCAGCTCAAATTGCAGATCCCTGCGGCCTTCGGGACCATCATGGAAGGCATTATCCTTCTGACCGTCCTGGCCGGGCAGTTTTTCCTGACCTACAAGCTGGTCCGCAAACAGGGGCAGGAGTAACGTCATGTGGGATTTCCTCATACCGCTGTTCGCGGCCACGGTGCAGTCCGGCACTCCCATCCTGTACGCCACCCTGGGCGAGATGATGACCGAGAAAGGCGGGGTGCTCAATCTCGGAGTGGAGGGCATGATGGCGGTATCGGCCCTGGCCGCCTTCTGGACCAGCTTCGTTACCGGCTCTCCCTGGCTCGGTTTTCTGGCGGGCGGGTGCGCGGGCATGCTCATGGCCTCCCTGCATGCCTTCGTCTGCGTCACCTGTCTGGGCAACCAAGTGGTTTCAGGCCTGGCCCTGACCATTCTGGGCGGCGGCCTGACCCATTTCCTCGGCGTGCCCTACGTAGGCTTGGCCGCGCCCGGTTTCGATCCTTTCAATTTTCCGTTGCTTTCGCAGATTCCGGTGCTCGGGGACATCTTTTTCAAGCACGACATGCTCGTTTACGTATCCTTCCTCGTCCCGGTCCTGTTCTGGTTCTTTTTCCGGCGGACCAGCCTCGGCCTGCATGTGGCCGCTACCGGTGAGATGCCCGCAGCCGCCGCGGCGGCAGGGCTCAAGCCCATTCGGTTGCGCTATTTCGCGATCATCGCGGGCGGGTTCCTGGTGGGGCTCGGCGGGGCGTACCTGTCGCTGGCCTACACCCACTTGTGGACCAACGGATTGTCCGGCGGCCGTGGCTGGATCGCGGTGGCGTTGGTTATTTTCGCCTTCTGGCGGCCGGGCCGGGCCGTGGTCGGCGCGTATCTCTTCGGCGGGGTCATGGCCTTCCAGCTCCGCCTCCAGGCCGCAGGCACCCACCTGCCGTCCTCTCTGCTGCTCATGCTTCCGTACCTGTTGACCATCCTGGTCCTGATCCTGTCCGCCTGGCGGGGGCGCCGCATCGACGCGCCCGCCGCACTCGGCACCAACATCGAGCCGGAAGGATAGGGGCATGACGACCGATTTGAAATTTGTCCGCCCGGTGCGCACCCGGCTCATTCCCGAAGGCACGCCCCCCATGGTCAGCCTCAAGGGCTTGACCAAGCGGTTCGGCAAGGTCCTGGCCAACGACGGCATTACCCTGGATGTCTACCCCGGCCGCATCAAGGCGTTGCTCGGCGAGAACGGGGCGGGCAAGTCCACCATGATGTCCATGCTCGCGGGCCGCTACAAGCCGGACGAGGGGACCATCGAAGTGGACGGCGTGCCGGTTCGGTTCAATTCCTCCAAGGATGCCATCCGGGCGGGCATCGGTATGGTCTACCAGCATTTCATGCTCGTGGATTCCATGACCGTGGCCGAAAACGTCCTTCTCGGCCAGGAAGGGGGCTTTTTCGTCTCCCCGCGCGAAATGGAGCATCGGGTGGGCAAGCTGGCCGAGCGGTACGGGCTGAATATCGACCCGGGTACGCGTATCTGTGAACTGTCCATGGGCGAGCGGCAGTTGGTGGAGATTTTGAAGCTCCTCTATCGCGAGAGTCGCATCCTTATCTTCGATGAGCCCACGGCAGTCCTCACTCCGGAGGAGACCCGCAATCTTTTCGAAGTGTTGTGGCGTATGACCGAGGAAGGCAAGGCGATCATATTCATCTCCCACAAGCTGGAAGAGGTCCTGGCCCTGGCCGACGAGATCGCCATCCTGCGGCGTGGCCGCATCGAGGGCGAGCTGGACCCGGAATCCATCGAGTCCAAGGCGGAACTGGCCTCGCGCATGGTCGGCAAGGAAGTGCTCCTCGAAGTGGACCGGCAACCCGCCGAGATCGGCGACACGGTCTTGGAAATCAAAAATCTTACCGGCCTCGGGCTGACCGAGGTGGACCTGAATGTGCGCCGGGGCGAGATCGTGGCCCTGGTCGGCGTGGCGGGGAACGGGCAGAAGGCGTTGGTCGAGGCCGTCACCGGCCTGATCAAGCCGCCACTGGATACCGTGTTCATCATGGGCAAACCGTGGCGGCAGTTCTTTGCCGAATCGACTTGGAACCGCTCCATGTGCTACATCCCCGAAGACAGGCTCGGCCTGGCCACCCTGCCCAACCAGAACCTGGTGGACAACCTGCTTTTGACCACGCGCGAAGGATTTGCCAAGGGACCGTGGTTGAACAAGAAAAAGGCCGCCAAGCACACGGTTCGGCTCATCGAGAAATTCGACATCCGGCCCGGCCGCATCCATGCCCTGGCCTGGCAGCTTTCGGGCGGCAATTTGCAAAAGGCCGTCCTGGCCCGGGAACTTTATCGCGAACCCAAGCTCATTGTGGCCGAGCAGCCCACGCAGGGGCTGGACGTGTCCGCTACCGAAGAAGTCTGGAACCGGCTTTTGGAGACACGCGGCATGGCCGGGGTACTCCTGGTAACCGGCGATCTCAACGAGGCTCTGCAACTGGCCGACCGCGTGGCGGTCATCTACCGAGGCCGGATTTTGGGCGTACTCAAAAACTCCGGCAAGGACATCATCCGCAAGATTGGCCCGCTTATGGCAGGCATCGTCGAGTAGACGTCTCGTCGAGGATAATATATTTCCCGGTTTCCCCGACCGGATTTGACCCTATTAATCGTTCAGCAAGGAGACGGATATGAAATTCAACAAGATGCGTGTCGTTCTGGTTCTCGCCACAGCCCTGACGCTGTGCGCTTTCTCCCTGGCCCAGGCCGGCACCACCCTCGACAAGGTCATGGAAAAGGGCGTCATCACCGTGGGTAATTCCCCGGATTACCCGCCGTTCGAGTCCATCGGTGACAGCGGTGAGCGCGTCGGTTTCGATGTGGATCTGCTTAACGCCATCGCCGCCAAGATGGGCATCAAGGTCAAGTGGGTGACCATGGACTTCGCGGCCATCGTCACCGCCACCCAGAGCGGCCAGGTGGACATGGGCATGTCCGGTTTCTCCATCACTGCGGAGCGCGCCGAGCAGGTCAGCTTCTCCGACCCGTATATCGCCAGCGGCCAGGCCATCGTCGTGCGCAACGACTCGGACATCAAGTCCGCGGCCGACCTGAAGGGCAAGAAGATCGCGGTTCAGCTCGGCACCACCGGCGAACAGGAAGCCGACAAGATCGCGGGTGCCGAAGTGGTCAAGCCCGAGAGCTACAACATCGCCTTCATGATGTTGGGCAACAAGGTCGCCGACGCGGTCATCGCCGACCTCTCCGTGGCCGACGAGTTCGTCAAGCAGGGCAAATTCAAGCGTGCCGACGATCCCTTGTCCTACGAGGAATTCGCCATGATCACCCGCAAGGGCAACGATGCCCTGTTGCAGGCTTTGAACAAGGGTCTGGACGAGGTGAAGGCGGACGGCACCTACGCCGCCATCGTCAAGAAGTGGAACCTCTAATCTAGTCGTAACCGGGCCGGGGGCGCGTGTCCCCGGCCTTCTTTTTTCAGGAGGCTTGGCGATGGATTTTTCCCTGCTCTTCAAACATCAGGACATGCTTCTGCACGGGGCCTGGATCACCCTCCAGGTGACCTTCGGGGCGTTGGCCCTGGGGCTTGTCCTCGGCATTCTGGCCGGGACCGGGCGCATCAGCCGCCGCGTGCAGATACGGGTGATCGCCGACGCCTATATCCAGGTCATCCGGGGCACCCCCATGCTGTTGCAGATATTCTTCTTCTACCTCGGCTTTCCCCAGATCTACATGCTGGCCACTGGAGACGGATTCACCCCCGAGCCGTTGATTACCGGCATCGTGGCTTTGGGCATCAACAGCGGGGCGTACAACGCCGAGATCATCCGCGCGGGCATCCAGTCCATCAACAAGGGACAGATGGAGGCCGCCCGGGGTACCGGGCTGTCGCACGGCCAAGCCATGCTCCATGTGATTCTTCCCCAGGCCCTCAAACGGATGATTCCGCCGCTGGGCAACGAACTCATCGTTCTGCTCAAGGACTCGTCGCTCATTTCAACCATCGGCGTGACCGAACTCATGTTCACCGCCAAGGTCCTGGGGGCGCGCTATTACACCTATGTGCCGTTCCTGGTGGGCGTGGGCTGCATTTACCTGGTCCTGACCTTCGGCTTTTCACGGCTGTTCAACGCCCTGGAGCGCAAGCTTTCCTCGGGCAGCGGGGCGCGCGTGGAGAAGAAGGGGGGCATCCCGGATCTGGGATAACCTGCGGGCCAAACGCCTGAAGGCCCCTTTGCGATCACCGCAAGGGGCTTTCGGGAAAACCCGGTCCCCGCTTTTCGAGGAATCGCGCCGAAGGCGCAACAAAGGGAAAAGGGGCGCACGGCAGCGAAATCAGCCGGTTTTTTATCGCGAAACGATCTTCAACGCGTGATTTTTGCAATCAGGGAGCCAGGGAATGGTTCCCTTTTTTTGAGTCGTTCGGAAAGCGGGGGATGGAGGGAAGGTGGAGGAGGTCCGCCGTGGGTACGGCCCGGCGTATGAGCCGGGCGCTTCGGCTGCGGGCTACTGCTCCTTGATGAGCTTTATTTCCTGTTTTTCCAAGGTCACTTGTTTGCCGGTTTCATCGGTGAAGGCATAGGTATCCGTTGTCACATCGTATACGGGATTGTCTTGAGCGATGTATATCTGGCCGGTCGTGGTGGTGATCTTGTAGTTGGCGGTCATACAGGCCGCAAGGCCTACGGTCAGGAGGCAGGCGGCGAGCAGTTTGGGCAATGCGGACATGCGAAACTCCCGTTTGGTGATACAATGAGACGAAGATAGCCCCGGATCGCCCCATTTATCAACGGTAAATTGGAGAAAAGATCCGAAATTATCCGAAGAGCTTGCCCGCGCGGCTCAAAAAAGCGTCCACGCGTTCCTCGGACAGACCTAGCCGTCTCGTGATCCGCTCGATTTCATCCTCCGCATCGTACAGGGGATAATCGCTGCCGAACAGGATGCGATCCGGGGTGAAAGCGCCCACCAATCGTTTCAGCAGGTCGTCGTCCACGAAATCCATGACGCTGGAGCAATCCACGAACACGTCCAGACCGGCCAGGTGCTCCATGGCGTATTCCCATTGCTTGAGCCCGCCCATGTGGGCCGCGATCATGACCGGTTTGGGAAAGGCCCGGCGGAGGGCGGCCATTTTCTTCGGGCAGGAGGGATTCAAGTCGGGCGGCAGGTCGTCGCCGACATGGAACATGCAGATAAACCGCTCGTCTACCAACTCCATGAGATCGTAGAAAGCCGGATCATCCATGCGGAATCCCTGAAAATCAGGGTGGAATTTCAAACCCTTGATGCCGTTTTGCGCCAGCCGTTCCAGCTCTTCGCCGTTGCGGTCGTAGCCGGGGTGCAGGGTGCCGAAGGGGATGAATCGGGGAGCGGTCTTCTTCAGTTGGATGGCCCAGTTGTTGGCCGGGACGACCTGGCTGGGCGAGGTGGCGGCGGACAGGACTACGGCCTTGTCCAGGCCCGCCCGGTCCAGGTGGGCGATAAGATCGTCCGCCTTGCCGGTTCCCACCGGGGTTATGCCGTAGTGTTCCACCAGATGATGGACCGCCTTGTCGGCGATCTTGTTGTGGAAGGCGTGAGTGTGGATGTCGATTCGCATGACGGTGTTGTACTCGGGTGACCCCGGGCATGTAAACCGTTGTTTGAATGCCTTTTCGAAAAAAACTGGTACCAGATGGTTCCGTTATTGAAACAGCTCTCGGAGCCAATCCGGGATGGCCACCGGTCGGCCTTCGAGATTGACGCAGGCGTGTCCAGTCATACCGGTGGCGTGGAGCACCGTTTTGTCGTCATTCCAGATTTCATAGGTGAATTCGACCGAAGCACGGCCCCATTTGGAGATGCCGCAACGCACGTGGATGCGGTCGTCGTAGCGGATGGGGCTGCGGTAGCGGCATTGTGCCTCGCGTACGGGGAGCATGATGCCGCGCTCTTCGGCCACGCGGTAGCTGATGCCCGTTTCGCGCATGAACTGGCTGCGGGCCCGTTCGAACAGGTGCAGATATTCGGCGTGGTAGACCACAGCCATGGCGTCGGTCTCACCATAGGAGACATAGTGGCTGTACCAACCGTCGCGTTCGGGGAAGGGAGCTTTGGGAGCCATTATTTCATTCCGAAGGTTTTTAGGGCGTGGGCCAGCAATTCATGTCCCCGGTCCAGCTTCAGGCCGGAGGTCGCGGCGCTCCGCTCGCTGAACCCGTTCACGCCGGACGAGGCGCAGCCTGGACCGTTCAGGAGAAAGGGCACGGCGTCCGAAGTGTGGGTTTTTTCCTTGATGGGCGTGAAGTGGTCGCAAGTGACGATCCAGGCGGTTTCTTCGTCCTTCAGGGCTTCGCGCAGGGGCGCGACGATGCGTGCGTCGAACCGGGAGATGGCCTCCACCTTGTCGGTGGCGCTGCCGCCGTGTCCGCATTCGTCCGGGCCTTCCAGGTGGACGAAGACAAAGTCGTGGTCTTTGAGAAAATCGAGCGCCGCCGTCACCTTGCCCTCGTAGTTGGTGTCGAGCAGTCCGGTGGCTCCGGGCACGTCGATGACGGCCATGTTCGAGGCGAAGCCGAGTCCCTTGATCAGGTCCACGGCCGAGATGACCGCGCCGTCCAGGCCATAGGTCGCCTTGAAATCGGGCAAGTTCAGGGGGCGGCCCTGGCCCCACGGCCAGATGGAGTTGGCCGCCGACCTGTTCAAAGACCGGTCGGCCAGCAGCTCCTGGGCCTCGAAAAGCAGGTCCCACAGTTGCGGGCTGCGGGAAAAGGCGCGCAGATCCTGCTTGATGGGTTTGTCCGTGATGTCGTGGGGCGGATGGATGAACAGGCCCGCGTCGTCGGTCAAGGCCCCGTTTTTCTGGACCAGCAGGTGGCGGTACTGGATGCCGGGATAAAAGGCGTAGGTCTCGTTGCCGAGTTGCTCCTGGAGCCTTTCCACCAAGGGGCGCGAAATCTCGGACGCGATATGTCCCGAGGAGTAGTCGCGCATGATCCCGTCGATGGAGAGCTTGGAGACCGTGACCAGGTTGAGCCGCCAGACAAGATCGTTCGGCCCGAGTTCAAGCCCCTGGGCCGCAGCTTCGATGGGGCCGCGTCCGGTGTGGTAGGTGGCCGGGTCGAAGCCGAGCAAGGCCATGTTGGCCACATCCGAGCCCGGGGCCATGCCTTCGGGCACGGTCCGGGCCAGGCCGACCGCGCCGGTTGCGGCCAGTTCGTCCATGTTTGGCGTGACGGCGGCCTCCATGGTGGTCCTGCCGTCCAGTTCGTCCAAGGGCCAACCGCCCATGCCGTCCGCGATGAGATAGAGAAGCTTCATGTATAGTCCGTCTTACAGAATTCGGAATTTGACGCAGGGCTCCACCGAGAAGTCCATGGCGTCGATTTCGGCCAGAACAGCGTCCGCGTCGCGGGCCGAGGTCTCGTGGGTGATGATCACCAGAGGAATGCCTTCGGCTCCGGATTCCCCCTTCTGCACCGCCTGTGCGATGGAGACGTTGTGGTCGGCCATGGATCGGGTGATGGTGGCCATGACGCCGGTGCGGTCGGCCACGGTAAAGCGGAAGTAGTACTTGGATTCGGACTCCTGGGGCGGAAGAATTCCGGCCTTGGGGATCGGCTGGTTGTGGAAGCCCGTGTTGTCCGGGCCGGTGCAGCCGTCGCTGATCTTGCGCACCAGATTCATGATGTCCGCCAGTACGGCGCTGCCCGTGGGCAGGTCGCCCGCGCCCTGGCCATGGAGCATGATCGGCCCCACCGCGTTGCCTTCGAGGCGAACGGCGTTGTAGTTGCCGCCCACCCGCGCCAGCAGGTACGTGTAGGGCACCAGGGCCGGGTGCACGCCCGCTTCGAGCTTGCCGTGCACATCTTCGACGTGGGCCAGCAGCTTGATGCGGTAGCCGAATTCGCGGGCGAACTCGATGTCCATGGGCGTCACGCTGGTGATGCCCTGGACCGGCAGTTCGGCCAGAGGATAGTCCACGCCGTAGGCCATGCGGATGAGCACGCACAGTTTATGGGCTGTGTCGAACCCTTCAATGTCGAAGGTCGGATCCGCTTCGGCGTAGCCCAGGTCCTGGGCGTCGGCCAGAGCGGCCTCGAAATCCATGCCCTTGGTGGTCATTTCGGACAGGATGTAGTTGGCCGTGCCGTTCATGATCCCGAGCATTTTGACGATCTTGTCGCCGGCCAGGCTCTCCTTCAGGGTCTGGACGATGGGGATGCCCCCGGCGCAACTGGCCTCGAAGAGCAGACCCACGGAATTGTCGGCCGCGGCCCGAAAAAGCTCCAGGCCGTGCTCGGCGAGCAGGTGCTTGTTGGCGGTGACCACATGCTTGCCCGCGGCAAAGGCGTTGAGCACAAGGGCCTTTGCCGTGTCCAGGCCCCCCATCAACTCCACCACGATGTCGATGGACGAATCGTTGACCAAGTCGTCCGGGGCGTCGGTGAAGGTTACGCTCGGGCCCGGGTCAAAGGCCCGTTTCTTGTTCAGGTCGCGGACCAGGACCTTGGCGATCTCCACGCGTTTGCCGAGCCGTCGTTCGATGCGGTCGGCGTTCATGTCCAGGATCCGGGCCAAGCCGGAGCCCACCGTGCCGAAACCGCCGAGTCCGAGTCTGATTACATCCATGCTTACCCCTTTGCGAAAAATTTTCGTAGGTTGCGCACGGCCTGATTCGTGCGATGACGGTTCTCCACGAAGCTGAAGCGAACGTGGTCATCGCCATACTCGCCGAATCCGAGGCCGGGCGAGACCGCTACCTCGGCTTCCTGGAGGAGCATCTTGGAGAACTCCACGGAACCCATGTGTTTGAATTCATCGGGAATTTTTGCCCACAGGAACATGGTTGCCTTGGGCGGGGTGACGCACCAGCCGATGCGGTTGAGGCCTTCGCACAGGGCGTCGCGGCGGTCCTGGTACACGGCCATGATCTCGCGGACCGCCAGGTCCATGTCGTCCTTGGTGAACTTGGGGCAATCGTCGAGGTCGCCGTTCAGAGCGCAGGCGGCCGCGATCTGGATGGGCTGATAGATGCCGTAATCGAGATAGCTCTTGATCCGGGTCAGGGCGTTGACCATGTCCGGGTTGCCCACGCAGTAGCCCACGCGCATCCCGGCCATGGAGTAGCTCTTGGTCATGGAGAAAAATTCTACGGCCACGTCCTTGGCGCCGTCGGCCTGCATTAGGCTCGGGGCCACGTATCCGTCGAAGACGAAGTCCGCGTAGGCCAGGTCGTGGATGACATACAGGTCGTTTTCCTTGGCGAAGTCCACGATGCGCTGAAGGAAGGGCAGGTCCACGCACTGAGTGGTCGGGTTGTGCGGGAAGTTGATGATCAGCAGCTTGGGCTTGGGCCAGGTATGCCGGACGGCCGTTTCCAGGTTTTCGAAGAAATCCTGGCCCGGTCCGATGGGCACGCGTCGGACGTCGGCACCCGCGATGATCGAGGCATACGGGTGGATGGGGTAGGCCGGGTCCGGGGCCAGGACCACGTCGCCGGGCGAGAGCATGGCCAGGGCCAAGTGGGCAAGCCCCTCCTTGGCGCCCATGGTCACGCAGATCTCGCTGTCGCGGTCGAGCGTGACGTCGAAGCGGCGGTAATACCAATCCTGTACGGCCTTGCGCAGCCCTTTGATGCCCTTGGATGCCGAGTACTTGGAGTTGCCGGGCTTGTATGCCGCCTCTGCCAGCTTGTCGAGAATGGGCTTGGGGGTGGGCACATCGGGGTTGCCCATGCCCAGGTCGATGATGTCCGCGCCTGCGTGGCGCAGCTTCATCTTGAGTTCATTGACCTGAGCGAACACATAGGGGGGCAGTCGATCGACTCTCGCAAACTGTGACATGGCGGAAAACTCCTCAAAATGTATTAGTTCAAGGGAATTTTCTTACTCTGCACGGTGTACACTGTCAAAATGAAAAATGGGATGCGCGAGTCGCGGGACGACGGCGCGAAACCATGGATTCGCCGGTTGTGTCTTGACCTCGCTGGAAGTTTTTTTTAGCGTCCATTTTCCGATTGAAAACGTATCCGGCTGAAGCCGAAACACATAAGGAGCTATTTCATGGTTCAGAAATCCGAAACCATCTGGTTCGACGGCAAACAGGTTCCCTGGGACGAGGCCAACGTCCATGTGCTGACCCACGCTTTGCATTATGCCACCGCTGTTTTCGAAGGCATCCGCGCCTACGAGTGTACGGACGGTTCCTCCGAGGTATTTCGGCTGAGGGAGCACATGGTCCGCCTGGTCGATTCGGCCAAGATCCTGGGTCTCAAGATGCCCTATACCGCCGAAGAGATGACCGAGGCCACCATCGAGACCCTCAAGCGCAACAAGCTGTCCGGTGCCTATGTCCGCCCGTTGGTCTTCGTCGGCGAAGGCGCCATGGGCGTTTACCCCGGCGACAATCCGGTCCGTACGATCATCGCCTGCTGGCCCTGGGGCGCATACCTGGGCGAGGACGCCTTGGAAAAAGGCATCAACGTTCGTTGCAGCAGCTTCAGCCGCCATCATATCAATGTCATGATGGTCAAGGCCAAGGCCTCGGGCAACTACGTCAACTCCGTGCTGGCCAAGAATGAAGCCATCGCCGACGGTTTTGACGAGGCCGTTCTGCTCGACACCACGGGCCATGTCTCCGAAGGCACCGGCGAGAATATTTTTCTGGTCCGCGACGACGTCATCTACACTCCGCATCTGGACGGCGTGCTCGGCGGCCTGACCCGCGATTCCATCATCAGTCTGGCCGGCGATCTCGGGTACGAGGTTCGCGAGGAGCCCATCGCCCGCGACATGCTCTACACCGCCGACGAGGTTTTCTTCACCGGCACCGCGGCCGAACTGACCCCCATCAGCTCCGTGGACCGTCGCCAGGTCGGTGACGGTAAGGCCGGGCCGGTTGCCAAGCTGCTCCAGACCGAGTTCTTCAAGATCGTCAAGGGCGAAAATCCGGACTACGAGCATTGGCTGCATCGCTATCAGGCTTGATAGAAAGTCTAGAAAACCGGTTCATCATCTGGTAGGTAGGGGGAAATCCGGCGCGGAAAGTCGGGTTTCCCCTTTCTTCATGAACGATTCCGGCAAATCGCCGGTTCCGCGCCACAGCCCCAGGCACACCCATGAGCACAGCGAATCTCACGGCCAAGTATCGCCCCCAGACCTTCGAGGAAGTGGCGGGGCAGCAGGCGGTCAAATCCATCCTTTCCCGGGCGGCGGCCCAGGACAAGATCGCGCCCGCCTACCTTTTTTCCGGCACCCGGGGCGTGGGCAAGACCACCATCGCCCGCATTTTCGCCAAGGCGCTCAACTGCGAGAACGCGCCCACGGGCGAGCCGTGCAACCAGTGCGACCATTGCCGCCAGATCACTGCGGGCGTGGCCCCGGACGTCATCGAGATCGACGGTGCCTCCAACCGGGGCATCGACGACGCCCGTCGCCTCAAGGAGGACATCGGCTACGCGCCCATCGACGGCCGCTACAAGGTGTTCATCATCGACGAGGCGCACATGCTCACCAAGGAAGCCTTCAACGCGCTGCTCAAGACCTTGGAGGAACCGCCGCCCCGCGCCACTTTCATCCTGGCCACCACCGAGCACCACAAGTTTCCCGCGACGATCATCAGCCGTTGCCAGCATTATACCTTCAAGATGCTGCCCCAGGCCGAACTGGTCGCCCATCTCGAAAAGATTATGAATCTCGAAGGGCTGAAGTATGAATCCGGCGCGCTGACCATCATCGCCAAACGCGGCGCGGGTTCCGTGCGCGATTCCATGTCCCTGCTCGGCCAGGCCCTGGCCATGGGCGAGGACGTGCTCAGGGAGGCCGACGTGCGCGGTTTCCTCGGCCTGGCGGGCCAGGACGTCTTTTTCGGGCTCATGGAGTCCATGCACGCCCGCGACCTGGTGGCCGTGGGCCTGGTCCTGCGGCAGGTTTTGGACCAAGGGCTGGATCTCGGTTTCTTCCTGCGCGAACTGACCAGTTGCTGGCGGAACATGTTCCTGCTCCGGCAGGCGGGCGAGGCGGCCCTGCCGTTGCTCGGCCTGTCCGGCGAGGAAGCGGCGACCTGGATGAATTGGGCGGGAAAATTCGAGTCCGCACACATCCATGCCTGTTGGCAGATGACCCTGGACGGCCAGCGCAAGGTCATGACCAGCCTGGAACCGGCCCTGGCCCTGGAGCTTTTGCTTCTCAACCTGACCAGTCTGCCGGATTTGATAAACCTGGAGACCATGACGCCGCGCGGCGGCGCACCCCGTTCCCCCATGGGAGGTGGAGGGCAATCCGGTCCCGCGCAGGGCGGTTCCCGGCAGTCCGGGCCCGGCATGCAGGGCGGGCAGGGGGGTATGCCCTCCGGCGGCAGGCAGTTCGCCCCGCCCCAGCCCGTGTCTCCGCAGCCGCCCGTGCAGCCCCAGACCGCTCCGCCCACACGATCGGCCCGGCCGCCGCATTACGAGGCGAGAGAAGCCCGCCCTTCCGGCACCGTGCCGCCTCGGGCGCAGTCCGCGCCCGCATCCCGGCCCGAGCCAGAACCCGAGCCCGTCGGCCCCTCGGACGCCACGCCCCTGTCCGAATCCGCGCCGCAGCGGGTGCAGGCCGCGTCCATTCCCGGCCCGCGCGACTGGGACGGGTTCCTCAAGTTCGTGGAAGCGCGCAACGGCGAGGCCGGGGTCAAGGTGTCCATGCTTCATCTAACCGAAGGGGTGCGCGATAAGAACGGTCTCAAGATCGTCTGCAAAACCCGGACGATGTGTTCTCAGCTCAAGGAGAAGTCCACACGGGCTGCCCTGGACGGGCTGACCCGGGAATTTTTCGGTCCGATGGTTGAGGTTCGCGTGGAAACAGGCGATATTGCCGAGCCCAAATCGGACAAACAGCTCATGGAAGAGGCGGAAAACCATCCGGGCGTGATCAGGGTCATGGAGGCCTTCAACGCCCAGATGCTTTCGGTCGGTCACAGAAAACACTAAGCATATCAGTCGAGGAGAATATAATGAAAGGCATGAACGAGATGCTCCGTCAGGCCCAAATCATGCAGCGCAAGATGACCGAAGCTCAGGACGCATTGAAGACCAGGGAAGTGGAAGCGTCCAGCGGCGGCGGCATGGTCACCGTCAAGGTCACCGGATCTCAGGAGGTCACCGAGGTGCGCATTGAGCCGTCCGTCGTGGAGGCGGGCGACGTGGAGATGCTTCAAGACCTGGTCCTGACCGCGGCCAACGAGGCCCTCAAGAAGTCCAAGGAAATGATGGAAGAGGCCATGAAGGGCGTCACCGGCGGCATCAACATCCCCGGCATGTTCTAATTTCCGTCCGTCGTCCGGCGCATCGCGGCGGCCCGGAGTCTTTCCGCGCCGCCCGTTCGCCCATGGGCGGCCGATTTTTTTTAAGGAGTCGCATTGCAGAATCTTCCCGGACCGCTCAAGGGAGTGGTCGATCAACTGTCGAGCCTGCCCGGCATCGGCCCCAAGTCCGCCCTGCGCATCGCCCTGACCCTGCTCAAGATGCCCCGCGAACGGGCCGCCGGGGTGGGGCAGTCCATCATAGAGCTGCGTGAGCGGCTGTGCCTGTGCGAGGACTGCGCCTGTCTGGCCGAGTCCAGCCCCTGCGCCATCTGTTCCGACGCCTCCCGCGATACCGGGCAGCTCTGCCTGGTGCCCGAGTGGGATGCCCTCCTGGCCATGGAGGAGATGGGGATCTTCCGGGGCAAGTACCTGGTTCTCGGCGGCTTGCTTTCGCCTCTGGATGGCGTGGACCCGGGCCAGCTCGAAATCGACCGGTTGCGGCGCAGGCTGGACTCGGGTGATTTTTCGGAACTGATTCTCGCGCTGGGGGCCACCCTGGACGCCGAATCCACTGCCTCCTATGTCAAGAACATGGTGGAATCCGAGTTTCCCGACGTTGCGGTGACCCGTCTGGCCCAGGGCATTCCCATCGGGGCCGAGGTCAAGTTCATGGACAAGGAGACCCTCAAGCAGTCGCTGGTCCACCGGCAAAAGATGTAGGGATCGCATGAGCGACGAGCAACTCACCAGTCTGGACGACGTCGAAGTCGTCAGCGTCATCTATCACAACAAAGAGAACGGCTACACCATCGTTCGGGTTCGGGCCGGGAACGAACCGGGCCAGATCACCATTGTCGGCGTCCTCGGCGAACTGGCCGGAGGCGCGACCCTGAATCTCAAGGGCCGATGGATCGTGCATCCCAAGTTCGGCCGCCAGTTCGAGGTGTCCACCTTCGAGCAGGCGCGGCCCGCGACCGAGAACGGGGTCATCCGTTTTTTGCAGTCGTCCATCAAGGGAGTGGGGGAGAAGACCGCCACTCTCATCGTCGAGGAATTCGGCATCGGAGTCCTGGATCTTCTGGACGAGGATCCGGAACAACTCCTGCGGATCAAGGGCATCTCCAAGAACAAGCTCAAGGACATCATCGAATCCTGGGGCCGCCAGCGGGAGATCAAGAACCTGCTGGTCTTCCTTCAGTCCCACAAGGTGCCGACCACCTTCGCGGGCAAGATTTTTCATCTCTACGGTGCTCAGGCCGAGGCCAAACTGCGCGAGAATCCTTACGACTTGGCCTACGAGATCCGGGGTGTGGGCTTCAAGACGGCGGACCAGATGGCCCTGAAGCTCGGTTTCGCCCCGGACAGCGTTCAGCGGTTCGAGGCGGCCATCGCCTACACCCTGCTGACCTCCTGCGAACGCAACGGCCACTTGTTCATCCCCAAGCCGAAATTGCTTGAGGACGTGGCCCGCATGCTCGACACCACGGACTTCGACAAGCTGGAACTGGCCCTGTACGGGCTGGAAGAGAAGAAGCGCATCCGCATCGAGAACCTGTCCGAGCAGGGCATTTCCGAGGCGGTCTATCTCATGTATTTCTTCCACTACGAGAACGAGACCACCCAACGTCTTTACCAGCTCATCAGCCACCCCACGCCGATCTCCCGCAAGAAGATCGACAAGACCCTGCCCCGGGTGGAGGACAAGCTCGGCTTCACCCTGTCCGAAGAGCAGCGCGAGGCGGTCTTCGAAGCGTGCTCCAACAAGGTCTTCATCATCACAGGCGGGCCCGGAACGGGCAAGACGACCATCACCAAGGCGATCCTGTTGACCCTTACGGAACTTGGGCTCAAGGTCATGCAGGCCGCGCCCACGGGCAGGGCGGCCAAGCGTATGGCCGAGGCCACGGGCCATCCGGCCAAGACAGTGCACCGCATGCTTCAGTTCCAGCCGGACGGCGGGTTCCACTACTGTGAAGACCAGAAGCTCAAGGCCGACGTCCTGGTGGTGGACGAAGCCTCCATGGTGGACGCCCAGCTTTTCGTCTCTATCCTGCGGGCCCTGCCGCACACCTGCCGCCTGATCCTGGTGGGCGACGTCAACCAGTTGCCCAGCGTGGGGCCGGGCAACGTCCTGGGCGATCTGATCAACTCCCGTCGCGTGCCCTGCGCCGTGCTGACGCACATCTTCCGCCAGGCCCAGGAAAGTTTCATTGTGGTCAACGCCCACCGCATCAACGAAGGCAAATTTCCGCGTCAACACCCATGCCTGCCGCCCGAAGCCGACTTCTACTGGATTCCCCAGGAGGATCCGGCCAAGGTCCAGAGGCTTATCCTCGATTCTGTCTGCGAGCGCATCCCCGAGCGGTATGGTCTCGATCCCATGCGGGACATTCAGGTGCTCACCCCCATGCACAAGGGCGAGGTCGGCACCCAGGCCCTGAACGCGGCCCTCCAGGCCCGTCTGAACCCGGCCGGCCCCGGCGTGCGGGAACTCAAGCGCAAGTTCGCCATCTTCCGGGAGGGCGACCGGGTCATCCAGCTCAAAAACAACTACGACAAGGAAGTGTTCAACGGCGACCTGGGCTGGATTACCGAGGTCGATACCGAAGAGCATGAACTCATGGCCGAGTTCGACGGCAACTACGTGCACTTCGAGACCTCGGAACTGGACGAGCTCGGCCTGGCCTACGCGGTCAGCGTGCACAAGTCCCAAGGCAGCGAATATCCGGCCGTGGTCATGCCCATCGTGACCCAGCATTTTCTGCTCCTGCAACGCAATCTGCTGTACACCGGCCTGACCCGGGCCCGCGAACTGGCCGTGCTCATCGGTTCGGACCGGGCCTTCCACATCGGCCTGGCCAACGCCACATCGGGCAACCGCCACACGCATCTGGCCTACCGGTTGCGGGCCGTCTTCGACCAGAACCGTCTTTACTAACCCCGGCGTCGGGGATGCGTCCCCGGGCAGGCGGCTTGCAAAACATCCGAAAAAATGGTGTAAAATACCCTGGCCTTTTCGCCTGCGATGCTTATTCTCATCCACTGGGACGAAGGGCGGACGAACGCTCTGTCCACATACGCGAAAACAACAAAGTCAAGGAGACGGCAGTCATGCTCAGCGAAAAAATGGAAGATGCGCTCAATGCGCAGATGAACTGGGAAATCTATTCCGCCAACCTGTATCTTTCCATGGCTTCCCACTTCACCCACGTGGGCCTGTCCGGGTTCGCCACATGGATGAATGCCCAATATCAGGAAGAGATGTTCCACGCCATGCGCTTCTTCAATTACATCAACGGCGCCGGCGGCCATGCCAAGCTCGGCACCATCGACGCCCCGCAGCATGACTGGAAGACGCCTTTGGCCGCCTTCGAGGATGCCCTGGAACACGAGCAGGGCGTAACCTCGCGCATCAACGACATCGCCAACCTGGCCGTTGAGGAGCGCAATCACGCCGTGGGCATTTTCCTGCAGTGGTTCATCTCCGAGCAGGTGGAGGAAGAGGAGAGCGTCTCCGACGTGGTCGGCAAGCTCAAGCTCGTGGGCGACGGCGGCGGACTGTTCATGCTCGACCGCGACCTCGGCACCCGGGTTTTCACCCCGCCGACCAACGCGTAGTTAACCGCGACATTCGGCCGGGAGAACGCAAACCGTTTCTCCCGGCTTTTTTTCAACCGCAACCAGGGGAAGCCATGTCGAACAAAAACATCAACATCGTCATCGGCGGCGCGGCGGGCCAAGGGCTCGTGACCATCGGCCAACTGCTCTCCAAGGCCATCACCAGGGCGGGACACCACCTCCTTGTCACCCAACGCTACATGTCCCGGGTGCGCGGAGGGCACAACACTTACGCCATCCGCATGGGCGAGGAAAAGCCGCTTGGCGGGACCGAGTCCATCGACATCCTGGCCGCGCTCAACGCGGAGACTCTCGACAAGCACCTGGAGGCCGTGAGCGAAGGCGGACTGGTTGTGGCCGGGGCCGACCTCGACACCGAGGGGCTCAACGCCCTGCGCATTCCCTACGAGGAACTTGCGTCCAAACCGCTCTTCCACAATACGGCCATGCTCGGCGTACTCGGCCGGACCGTGAACCTGGAACCGGCCATTCTCGAAGAATTGCTCCGGCAGACCTTCGGCAAGAAGGGCGACGAAGTGGTCGAGGCCAATCTGGAGGTCCTGCGCAAGGCCTATGCCTGGGTCGCGGACCAGAATCACGATTTTTCCCGTACACTCGCGTCTTCCGACCCCAAGGGACGGATGATGCTCAACGGCAACGAGGCCATCGGCCTGGGCGCCCTGGCCGCGGGGTGCAACTTCGTTTCCTTTTACCCCATGACCCCGTCCACCGGCGTGGCCATGACCCTCATCGCCAAGGGCGCGCCGCTTGGGTTGCAATACGAGCAGGTGGAGGACGAGATCGCGGCCATGAACATGGCGCTCGGCGCGTCCTATGCCGGGGCCCGCGCCCTGGTGACCACCTCGGGCGGCGGCTTCGCGCTCATGGAGGAGGCGGTCAGTCTGGCGGGCGTGTCCGAGACCCCCATCGTCTGCGTGGTGGTCCAACGGCCCGGCCCGGCCACGGGACTGCCCACCCGTACGGAGCAGGCGGACCTCAACCTGGTGGTCCACGCGGGGCATGGTGAATTCCCCCGGGCCGTCTTCGCCCCGGCCACGCCCGAGGACTGCTTTTACCTGACTCATAGGGCCTTCGATTTGGCCGAGACCTATCAGACACCGATCTTCGTCCTGTCCGAGCAGTACCTGGCCGACTCCTACCGGGATGTGGCACCCTTCGATCTGGACGATCTGCCCGAGGTCGCTCGGCCGCTCCTGGAATGGGAGGGGGGCGAGTACAAACGTTACGCCCTGACCGATGACGGCATTTCGCCACGCCTGATCCCCGGTTTCTCGGAAACCCTGGTCAGGGCCGATTCCCACGAGCATGAGGAGAATTCCTACATCACCGAGGACAAAGCCGTCCGCGTGGCCCAGAATTCCAAGCGTCTGCGCAAGGAGGCGGGGTTATTCGAGGAGGTCATCGGTCCAGACCGTTACGGTGCCGATGAGCCCGATGCGCTTATGGTTTGCTGGGGGCCGACCCTGGGGGCCTGCCTGGAGGCCATGGACCGTTACGAGGGCGACAAATCCCTGGCCGTGCTGCATTTCAAGCAGGTCTATCCCCTGCGCGAGGAGCAGTTCATGGACTTCCTGACGAGCGCGGGCTCGGTCATTGCCGTGGAGGGTAACGCCACGGCCCAGTTCGCACAGCTCATCGCCCGCGACACCGGCTTCGTCATCAAGGATCGCATTCTGCGTTTCGACGGCCGGGCCATGACCTGGGAATATGTCCTCAAGGGCCTTTCCGACATCCTCTAGATCAGGAGCGACTTATGGTTTCCATCGAAGAATACGGCGAATTCAAGACCGCGTGGTGCCCGGGCTGCGGCAACTTCCCCATCCTGAAAAGCCTCAAGCAGGCCCTGGCCGAACGGGGGCTCGCGCCTCACGACATCATTATCTCTTCCGGCATCGGTCAGGCGGCCAAGTTGCCGCATTACATGCGCTGCAACATGTTCAACGGGCTGCACGGCCGATCCTTGCCCGTGGCCCAGGGCATCAAAATGGCCAATCCGCAAATGCATGTGCTCGTCACCTCCGGCGACGGGTGCAGCTACGGCGAGGGCGGCAACCACTTCCTGTCCGCCTTGCGGCGCAACATGGATCTGACCGTGCTCGTTCACGACAACCAGATATACGGCCTGACCAAAGGCCAGGCCAGCCCCACCTCGGCGCGCGGCCATGTGACCAAGGCCCAGCCCGAGGGCAATCGGTCCGACGGGTTCAACCCGGTGTCCACCGCCGTGGCCATGAAGGCGAGTTTTGTGGCCCGGGCCTTTTCGGGCGAGCCGGAACATCTCGTCTCCGTCATCAAAGAGGCCATGGCCCACAAGGGCTTTTCCCTGGTGGACATTCTCCAGCCCTGCGTCTCCTTCAACAAGGTCAATACCTATGCGTGGTACAAGGAACGCGCCTATATTCTCAAGGATCACGATCCTGAGGACTGGGCCGCGGCCATGACCCTGAGCGAGGAATTCGGCGAACGCATCCCGCTGGGCGTCATCTACCGGGCGGACAAGCCGGTCTTCGGACACGGCGGCAGACTGGCCGAACTCGCCTATGCCAAAAACGACTTGAAAGCGGTGTTGCAGTCGTATATCTAGGGCGGTTGCTGCACGAAATCCATTTTCAACAAGGACCATACATGAGCAACGAAGCGGAAAAAATTATCTACTCCATGTACAAGGTGACCAAGCGTCACGGGCAGAAGGAGGTGCTCAAGAACGTCTCCCTGTCCTATTTCTACGGCGCCAAGATCGGCGTGCTCGGCCTGAACGGTTCGGGCAAGTCGTCGCTGCTCAAGATCCTGGCCGGGGTGGACGATCGTTTCGAGGGCGAAATCCACGTCAAGGACGGCTATTCCATCGGCTATCTCGAACAGGAACCCCTGGTTGACGAGACGCGCACCGTGCGCGAGGTGGTCGAGGAGGGCGTTGCCGAGGTCATGGACATCGTCCGCGAATACAACGCCATCAACGAGAAATTCGCCGAACCCATGGAGCCCGAAGAGATGGACACCCTGATCGAAAGGCAGGGCAAGGTCCAGGAACTCATGGATGCCAAGGGCGCCTGGGACATCGACTCCAAGCTCGAAATGGCCATGGACTCGCTGCGCTGTCCCCCGGCCGATGCTTCGGTGTCGGTCATCTCGGGCGGCGAGCGCCGTCGCGTGGCCCTGTGCCGCCTGCTGCTCCAGGCCCCGGATATCCTGCTCCTGGACGAGCCTACCAACCACCTGGACGCGGATTCCGTGGCCTGGCTGGAACGGTATCTCTCCTCCTTCCCCGGAACGGTCATCGCCGTGACCCATGACCGTTATTTTCTGGACAACGTGGCGGGCTGGATTCTCGAACTGGACCGAGGCCGGGGCATCCCCTGGAAGGGCAACTATTCCTCCTGGCTCGAACAGAAGCAGAACCGTCTGGCTCAGGAAGGCAGGCAGGAGGCCGATCGCCAGAAAACCCTGGAGCGCGAACTCGAATGGATACGCATGTCGCCCAAGGGACGTCGCGCCAAGTCCAAGGCGCGCATCAACGCCTACGAGTCCATGCTTTCACACGAGGCCGAGCGGTTGGCCGATGATCTCCAGATCTACATCCCGCCGGGACCGCACCTCGGCAAGCAGGTGGTCGTGGCCGAACATGTGACCAAGTCCATGGGCGACAAGCTGCTCATGGAGGATGTCAATTTCATCCTGCCGCCCAATGCCATCGTCGGCATCATCGGCCCCAACGGCGCGGGTAAATCCACCTTGTGCCGGATGATCATAGGTGAGGAAAAACCCGATTCCGGCACCATAACCCTCGGGGCCACGGTCAAGCTGGCCTACGCCGACCAGAACCGCGCATCCCTCATTCCCGGCAAGACCGCCTATGAGATCATCAGCGGCGGGGCCGAGTTCATCAAGCTCGGCGATCGCGAGATCAACGCCCGGGCCTACTGTTCGCGCTTCAACTTCGCCGGAGCCGATCAGCAGAAAAAGGTGGACGTCCTGTCCGGTGGCGAACGCAACCGCGTGCATATGGCCCAGATGCTCAAATCCGGGGCCAACGTGCTGCTTCTCGACGAACCGACCAACGACCTGGACGTGAACACCATGCGCGCCCTGGAGGACGGCCTGGAGAACTTCGCAGGCTGCGTTCTGGTCATCAGCCACGACCGGTGGTTCCTCGACCGTATCGCCACCCATATCATCGCCTTTGAGGACGACGCCAAGGTGGTCGTGGTCGAAGGCAATTACTCCGATTACGACGCCGACCGCAAAAAACGCCTCGGCACCGACGCCGACCAGCCGCACAGGCTGAAGTTCCGCAGACTAACGCGATAATCAAATGAGAAAGGGCCGGTACAACCGGCCCTTTTTTTGTTTAATTATGCCTCCGGTGGCCCGAGGCGAACGCTTCCATTTATCGTCATGCGGCAATCTTCAAGTTTTACTTTAATAAGTTAGTCGCACGCGGCCGAGTCGGCCTTGCCGATGGCGGGACGGCGGTCGATGGCCACGGAATTGCCGGGGATGGATTTGGCGTATTTCTTGATGTGGGCGGCGCGTTCGCCGATTTCCATGAGAGAACAGGGGCCGTCGATTTCGATGACGCCCAGGGAGATGGTCACCAAGGGGTATTTGCGTTCCTTGTCGTCTCGGCCTTTGGCTTGTATCCAGCCGCGTTCCTGGTCTTCGAGGCAGTAGCAGTTTCGGACCAGCCTGCCGAAGCAGCGGGTGATGGATGTGCACAGCTTATGCACCGCGTCGGGCGGGGTGATGAGCACGAAGTCGTCGCCGCCGATGTGACACAGGCGGGCATCGCTGGGCGCGTGTTTGCGCGTGGCCCAGGACATGATGTCCGCGGCCAGCTTGATTATCCGGTCGCCATTCTTGAACCCGTAGGTGTCGTTATAGACCTTGAAATGGTCCAGGTCGCCGTAGATGATGGAAAACGGGCGCTTCTGCTTGATGCGCGATTCCACTTCCTGTTCGATGGCCACGTTCCCGGGCAGGCCCGTCAGGGGATTGGTGCCCTTGGCCATCTCCACCTGGATCTTGGCCAGGACGTTGAGCAGGTCCTGGACCGTGACCACGCCGTAGAGCAATCCCTTCCTGGTCACGATGATGTCGTCGTAGGTCTTGATGTGCTCGCGTTTCATGGCCGTTCGCGCGGCCTGTTCCACGGGCATGTCCACGTCCACGATGAGCGGGCTTTTGTCCATGACCGCGTCGATGGATCGCTTGTGGTACAGGGCGATGCCGAACTGGGAGGAGAGTTGGCGGTTGAGGTGGTACTCCATGACCAGCCCCTTGGGCACGTTGTCGCGGACGACCACGATGTTGGTGAAGCTGTCGTTCTTGCGGAAGAAATCATGAGCCGTGGAGACCAGGCAGTCCATGTCCACAGCGTATGGGGCCTTGGCCAGGTCGCCAACGGGCGGTGAGCAGATGATGTTGTTGGCGATGTCGCCCACTGTTTTGAGGTGGCGGCACTCCTCGTTGACGTCCGGCTTGGGCACGGCTGGCCGGGCCAGAAAGAATCCCTGACCGCAATGTACGCCGATGTCCTTGAGGCAGACGGCTTGGTCGCGGCTTTCTATGCCCTCGCCGATGATCCGGGAACCGATCTTGTCCGCGAAAGTGGCCGTGGTCTCCACCAGGGCTCGTTTGACCGGATCCTTGTGGATGTCGTCGATGAGGGATTTGTCCAGCTTGATGTAGTCGGGTTGAAGCTCGGCGATGAGGGCCAGTCCGGCGTAGCCCGCGCCCGCGTCGTCCACCGCGATCTGAAATCCCTGGCTTCGGTAGTGGGCCAGGGTGCGGTAGAATAGATCGAAGTCCTGGACCGAATGCTGCTCGGTGATCTCGAAAACCACGTTGTCCGGGACCAGACCGCATTTGTCCATGAGTTCCAGCGTCTGGCCCGGTGAAAAGGCGGGGTCCGCCATGGTCTTTGGGTGGATGTTCAGGAAGAGTTTCTGGCCGTCTTGGAGGTCGCCCACATTGCGGATGGCCGCTTCGCGGCAAAGTTTTTCCAGGGCGAAGAGGCGGCCCAGTTCCTCGGCGGTCTGGAAAAGCATGACCGGCGAGCGGAAGGCCGATCCCTCGGGCCCGCGCGCCAGGGCCTCCCAGCCCAGGATGGTATCCGTGCGGAAGTCGAGGATGGGCTGGTAGTGGGCCGTGACCCACCCCTGGACCAGGATGGTGTTGAACCGGCTGGTGATGGACAGCTCGTTCATGTTCAGCGGGCGGCTCTCCATGCGCTGGGCCGTTGTCAGGGCCCGGCTCAGGGTCACGCCCCATCGGTTTTCGTCGTCCGGGCAGGTGACCGGGGCAAAGCCCATGCCAAGGTCGATGCCCAGGCCCGTGTGGCGGAGCATGGTCGATTCCAGGTCCTTTTGGGCCTGCGTCTTGTATTCGTAAGCGATGTCCGCCGGATTGTTGTCCTGGGGCACCAGGAAGGCGGCCTTGCCCGGGATGGGGCGGGTAATGCGGACATTGCGCGCGTTATTGCCCGCCGCTGTGGCGGCGAGCGAGTCGCGGAGCTCTTTTTCAAGCAGGTCAACGAAATTTTGTCCGTACATCTCCCGGAGTTTGAGATAGTCCCGGATGGAGATGAGTACGAGGGTTCTGGGCAACATGCTTCCGGTCGGCAGGCCGGTCAGCATATCCGCAGGAAGTGCCGTGGGCATGGTCATTCCCCTGTAACCGAGTCGGGCGGATCGGCTGTGTGTTGACGAAGTTGCGTGGACGGAACGATCTCACCATTTCACCGCGCCGGCGGTGATGCAGGCACCGCCAGGTGACATGCGCTTTGACTCTGTTACACGCGTTGCGCGTTCGGTTGTTACCGGCCGGTGACGGGTTGCGCAAATTTTGGTTGCAGAACAAAAAAAGCAGCCCCCGGGGAGGCTGCCTACATTTGTTGAAGAGAGAGAAGCGGTTAGCGGTAATAAAGATTCCGTCCGCCGATGGTCAGAAAGGCCTGGTGCAGATTCTTGCGGATGTCCTTGCGGCTCCACACGCCCTGGATGTGACCTCGCGACAGGGCCTTGTAACAGTTGTGGTAGTTGGGCGGGATCTCCAGACCGGTGGTCTCCTTGATGACCCCGGGACCGGCGAAGCCGATGCGCGAGGAGCGCACCGCGTACTGGTAGGGAGAGCAGCCCAGGAACGAAGCCACGGGCCCGGCGTAGGAGTTGGTATCGTAGAGGACGATGTACAGGCCTCCTTCCTCGATGTAGCGGCGGACGGCCATGGTCACCCTGGGCATCTGAATCAATCCGTTGACGCCTTCCTGAATGCGGATGCCCGCCGTGCCGTGGATGTACGCCAGGAAGGGCTGATGCTTGGTCTGGGCCAGTTCCAGGGCGCGGATGAACTTCTCGCCTTCGGCCGCGCCCACCGAACCGCCCCGGAAATTGGCCACCAGGGTGGCGCAGGTCACACGCAGCCCCTCAAGGCTGGCGTTGAAGGTCAGGCAGCTCGATTGCAAGCCGGTCTTCTTCTTGGCTCCTTCGATGCGGGCGTCGAAGTTGGGGAATTGGGTCGGGTTGCCGGAGGCGATGTCCCGGTTGAACTCGCGCACCGAGCCTCGGTCGAAGACATTGTGGAGATACCACTGGTACTCCATGGGGAAGTTGTAGCCGCAGTTGGGGCAGACGCCCGCGTAATCGGTGAACAGGTCCCGGGCCCAGATGTCCAGGCATCCGCGTTTTTTGGAGTGCGGACAGGTGATTTCGCGGTCCACGCGCGCCTGGGGCGAGACATAGTCGCTGTCGTTGACCAGGGTGGGCGTTTCGGGCTCGGCCTGGGACAGGCCGGTCAGCTCCATCTCCTTCTGCTTGTCCATGCCCGGGGTGATGCCGATTTTACGCAGCAGGCCCCGGAACACGGCGTCGAACTTGGCCGTGATCACATGGACCTCGTCCGCGACCTCCTCCACGATGCGCTCCACACGGTGCTTGAACGGCTTGATCAGTCCGTACAGGATCAGGCTGGCCGTGTTGGAGACGAGGCCGGAACTGGTGGCGCTGAGTTTTTCCAGCAAGGAACGATTGTCCTGGTAAGCATGCTGGGCCATGCGCCGATATTTGCGAAATCGCTTGGCCACCAGCCGTTCACGGGCCTTTTCGTTCAGGGACCAGCGGACGATGACGTCGGTGTTTTTCTTGAAATGGCGCAGGGCCACGGCGCGGAACAGGCGCACGCCGCGTACGCTCAGGGCCACTTCGTCCGTGGCCCGGATGACCTGTTCGCGGACTTGCTTGAAAAAGTCGAAGTGGTCGGCCCGTGCGCCGAGCGGCGGCTCCTGGATGATCCCGTCGATGTAGCCGTTGGCCAGATTGTCCTGGGCGGTGATCTTCTGGGCCAGGGCGCAGGACTCGATAAGCTCGGCCGGTGCGCGTTCGGCCCCCCGGATATGGCCTTCGATGGCCGCCGCGCCCTCGGGCGAGATGACCGAGTAGTAGCCATGGGAGAGCATGAGCCGTTTGTCGGCCATGCCGATGGCCTCGGCGCCGCCGGAGCCACCTTCGGAGAAGATGGCCACGATGGGCACGTCGAGCCCGGCCATCTCATAGATGTTTTCGGCAATCTGCTGGGCTGCGCCCGGAAAGTCCTCGATAGGGTAGGAACCCGGCGTATTCACGTAGGCGTGGATGGGGATTTGTTCCCGGGCCGCGACCTTCATGTACTTGAGCGCTTTGGAATTGCCCCACGGCTTGATGGAGCCGCCGTTGCGGAACTCCTCGCCATGGCCTTTTTCCTGGCCCACGACCATGACCGGCTGGTTGATGATCTTCTTGCCACGGCGGCGGGTGATGTAGGCCCGGGCAATGAGCATGCCGGGGTCGATGGAGTGCTCGTCCTGGCCGCCCATTTCGGCGTAGTTGTCGTAGACGTTTTCAAGGATGTCCTTGAGACTGGCCCGCTGTGGATGGCGGACGATGCGCACCTTGTCCATGGCGGTCAACTGGGCGTCGATGGCGGCTTCCATGGCGGACAGCCGCTTATCCAGGGATTCCAGGGCCCGAATGGTCCGCTCTTCGGAGAGGTCCGCATTGTTCGCTTGGAATCCGTTGATTTCCGTAGCGAACGCATCGAGCTCGGGACGGGACTTGTTGCCCAGGATGTCGCGGGCGTAGTTGACCCGGCTCAGTAGGGATTGCAGGGTTTTTTCTATATTCATAGGCTTAGAATTCGAGAAGGTTGGCGGTTTTTGCGAGGAGGAAGGGGATATTCGATTTCATGGGTCCTCCGGCGGAGTCGGAACCGTTCAGCTTCAGGTCGTTCAGGAACTGAAGGCCGCGTTGCTTGGCCTCCTCCAGGTCCTTGCCCCAGATGATGGCCAGGGCCAGGTTGGGGTCGTACTCCGTGGGGATCTGGTAGGTGCGGTCGGTCGGTACGTGGGTATGGACGGCCAGCCAGTCCCGTTCCTGCCATTTGAGTTCCTCGATGCGGCCCACCCACGGGGCAAAGCCGTTCTCGGTGTCCTCGGCGATGAGCCGGTATTCGATGCCCACTCCGTCGAAGGTGATGTCTTCCTGGGTGTAGCCCAGCGGGTCGCCCAGGCCGATACGGATCTGTTCGCGCACCAGGTTCACGTCGCGGTCGCCCTTGACGGAACTGATGCAGGCCGACACGCCGTTCTCCACCTGGATGCGGGTGTTGACCTCCATGAGGAACGGCTCGCCGTTCGGGGTGACGATCCACTCCCAGGTGCCCACGTTGTCGTACTTGATTTCCTTGGCGATGGACAGGGAGTAGCGGGTGATGTCGTCGAGCACCTTTTGGGCGTCGAACCCGTAGGACAGGCCCTGGGGCCAAAAGCCCGGGGCCACCTCGATGCGTTTTTGCAGACCGGGTGACTGGATCGAGCAATTGCGGGTGCCGAAATGGACCGGGTTGGTCCCGGACCGGTCGGACACGATTTGCACTTCCAGATGATTGAAGTTGAACACGCGCTGTTCGATGAGCACGCCTTCGTCGTTGAAGGTTCGCAGGGAATAGTTGCGGATGCGCCGGTAGGTCTGGCGGAAACGGGCCATGTCCTCGCATTCGTCGATGCCCATGCCGCCGCCGCCCGCCGAGGCCTTGACCAGGACCACGGGCCGTTTGATGCCCATCTTGCCCTGGAATTCGAACAGGCTTTCGGCGATGGCCTCGGCCTCCAGCTCGTCGTAGATGGCCCGGTCCGAGCCTGGCACGGTGGGCACGCCCAGGGTGCGGGCGATGCGCTTGGTGTTGATCTTGTCGCCCAGATCGCGAATGACCTCCCAGGAGGGGCCGATGAAGGTCATGGGACGGTCCCGCTGGACCACGCGCCGGGCGAACCGGTAGTTTTCGGAAAAGAAGCCGTACCCGGGGTGGATGGCCGTGGCCCCGGCCTCGTCGGCCACGGACAGGATGTCCCCGGCGTCGAGATAGTTGTGGATACGGTACAGGGATTTTTCCCCGCCCAGCCTGCGGGCCACGTCCAGGTGGCCGGACTGGGAGTCCTCTTCGGTATACAGGGCCGCGAAGGGCAGGCCGAGGTCGGAACATGCCTCCATGATCCGCACGGCGATCTCGCCCCGGTTGGCAATGAGTATCTTGTGTCCGTCTATGCTCACGTTATGAATTCTCGTATTCTGATGTGGTTTTGGCGGTGCCCTAAATACCGTTTCTTCACCCTTCTTGCAAATCTTTTACCGAAGCGTTTTATTAAACAAATCAAATGCTTGTCATAAAACACCCGTTTTAATTATTAATTGTGGATTTTTTACTAAAAAATGTGTAGAAAATCGGTCCGGCAAGTTTTGACAGCATGTATTTGCCGGAATTGTCAATATGTTGAGGTTTGGATCAGGAGGGGTTCCGCATGGATTACGTTATTGTGGGAAATGGGGTTTCGGCCATCGGCGCCATCGAGGGCGTTCGCCAACATGACAAGACCGGGACCATCACGGTCGTCAGCGACGAGACCGTGCCGACCTACGGCCGTCCTCTCATTTCCTACTATCTTTCGGATAAGATCAAGTTCGAGACCCTGCCGTTCCGCCCCGAGGAATTCTACGAGCGGAACAAGGTGACCATGCGCCTGGGCTCGCGGGTCCTGTCCGTGGATCCCTCCGAAAAGGTCCTGACGCTCGATTGCGGCGATAAGATCAACTATGACAAACTATTGCTGGCGACGGGCGGCACTCCGGTCAAACCGAACCTGCCCGGCATCGACGGACCCGGCGTATACAATTTCACCACCGTGGCCCATGCCGAGACCCTCAAGGAATTGGTGGACAAGGTCAAGAAGGTGGTGGTCATCGGCGCGGGCCTCATCGCCCTCAAAGCCGCCGAAGGGTTCGCCGAAAAAGGGGTGGACGTCACCATCGTGGTCCGCTCCCGGATTATGCGCACCTACTTCGACGAGACCGCAGGCGAGCTGATCGTCGATCATCTGGAAAAGAACGGCATCCGTTTCATGCAGGGCACGGGCACCAAGGAAATCGTCCGCTACAAGGACGGCGCCATCAAGGGCGTGGAGACGGACAAGGGCATGGTCCCGGCGGATGTGGTCATCGTGGCCGCCGGCGTGCGCCCGAACATGGGGCTGGCCGTCCAGGCCGGATTGACCACCGAGAAAGGCATCCGCGTGAACGATTATATGGCCACCAGTGATCCGGACGTCTTTGCCGCGGGTGACGTGGCCGAGGCCAAGGACCTGTTGACCGGCGAATACACGGTCCGTCCCATCTGGCCCAACGCCTACACGCAGGGGCGCTATGCGGGCCGAAACATGGCTGGCGCCGAAAATCCGTACACCGGCGGCCTGTCCATGAACTCCATTACCTATTACGGGCTGCCGACCATTTCCGTGGGCGAGACCAACCTGGCCGATGACGACGAATTCGAGACCGCCGTGTTTCTGGACCGGGAAAACTCGATCTATCGCAAGCTCATTTTCAAGAACAACGTGCTCGCCGGTTGCATCCTCATCGGAGCCATCGACGCGGCCGGGTTTTACACCAGCTTCATCAAGAACGGCTTTGAACTGGACGAGGCGGGCAAGGAACGGCTCATGGAGGGGGATCCCTCTCCGGCCCTTTGGCCCGACAGCTTCATTGAGGCCATGATGAACAATCCCTAGGCCGCCATACCGCGTAAAGGAAAAGGGCCGTCCTGAGGGGCGGCCTTTTTTTGTGGAATACCCCTTCAATTTACCAAAGAGCAAGTCGCCGTCAAAGGCTGTTTTGCGGCGATATTCCGATGAATTCGTCTTGATTTGTCCCATCCCGGGGTTCCCCTTTCGGTGGCGCGTCTTGTCTGGCCCGGTCCAACTTCGCTGTCCGGCGGCGCAGCGGGAGGGCAAGGGTCTCCCCTGCATCCTGCTTTTGCCCCGCCGCTGTCCCTTGCCATGCGATTTTTCACAACGGAAAGGGAGGCAACGAGAGACGTTGCTTTGGGGGCGGTTCCGGGGCCTGGGCATCTCTTATTTCGTTTTGAGAGTGAAGACGCAGTCCCACCCGCAATCGGGCGGATCCGCTTTCAGGTGAGCGCAGCGCTCGCTGTACAGGTCGCAAAGGACTTGGTCCCGGCCGAGTTCGCCAAGTTCGCAGAACAAGGTTTCAGCGGTGACGAAATCACGGTCCTCATAGGCCTGATGGGCGCGTTCGTGGAGCGAGAGTTCTTCGCGTCGCGCCTCGGCTTCTTCCAGAGTATACACGGTGTAGATGGTTACGGGCTTTTCCTTGCCCTTGACCCGCACATTGTCCAGGATGCGAAAGTAGTAACCGTCTCCGCAGGCGTCCTTGACGGCCTGGCTGACCACGATTTTCTGGCCGTAGTACTTGGTCAGCCCTTCCAGGCGCGAAGCGAGGTTCACGTTGTCGCCGATAAGGGTGTAGTCGAAGAGGTCGGCCGAACCCATGTTTCCCACGCGCACCAGGCCGCAGTGAATGCCGATGCCCACGGCGATGGTGAATCCGTATTTTTCCTGGAAACGCTCGTTGAGCTCTTCGAGTTTGCGCTGCTGCGCCAGGGCCGCGTGCAGGGATTTTTCCTGATGGTTCTCGATGTCCAGGGGCGCATTCCAGAAGGCCATGACCGCGTCGCCGATAAACTTGTCCAGCGTGCCCTCGTGTTCGGTGATGATTCGGGTCATGGGCGTCAGGTAGTCGTGAAGCAGGTTCGTGACCTGGGTAGGGGAGAGCTTTTCGGACAGGGAGGTGAAATTGCGCACGTCCGAGAACTGGATGGTGATTTCCTTTTCCTGCCCCTCCAGGCTCAACGTGTCGGGGTTGTCCATGATCTGCGAGATGACCGAGGGAGCAAGGTAATGGGCAAAGGCCCTGTGGATGTACCGTTTGGCGATTTCCTCGCGCCAGAACTTGATCATGGTCAGGGTGATGAAGGTCAACCCCAAGGTAAGGTAAGAGTACATGGGCGAAATAAAATAATTTTGCTCCCTGTAGAAGAAGACGGCTCCGTACCACATGGCGCCCCCCATGCCGAGCACTGGCAGGATGATCCAGGACGCCCGGGTCCACACGAGCAGGAATGTGGTAACCAGGCCCCCCAGCAGTATGCCGAGGAATTCCAGGCCGGGAGCCCAGTCCGGCACCGAAAGGACCTGGTCGGAGAGGATGTTGTCGAGGAGGGTGGCGTGGGCTTCCACACCGGGAAAACTCGGATCCAGCGGCGTGGCCCGGATGTCCTTGAGCCCCGAGGCCGAAGTGCCGATGAAGGCTATCTTGCCGCGCAGGCAGCCGGGCGGCAATGTCCTGGCGAGCACGTCCGAGGCCGAAATGTATTCGAAGGTCCGCATGGGCCCTCGATAGTTGATGAGCATCTGCCCGCCGGCATCCGTGGGAATGACCATGTCGTTGAGCTTGATGCTTTCGATGCCCACGGGAGACATCTTGATGATGAGGTTTTGTTCTCCCGAGGCCAGCATGAGGGTGGCCAGGGCCAAGCTGGGGTAAAAATGCCCGTTGTAGCTATAGAGCACGGGCATGCGGCGGTATACGGAATCCGGATCCGGATTGATGGTTATGAAGCCGCATTTCGGGGCCGCTTCGGCCAGGATCGGGATAGGGCAGACCAACTGCTCTCCCTTGGGCAGACAGTCGTGGGGGGACGGCGCGCCGGGAGGCGACAGGACGGCCACCTTGGCGGGCCGCACCCGGCAATCGTGTTCGGCTACGGCTTTGTCTCGGCTGAAGTCAAAACCGAGGACATAAGGGCCACCCGTGAGATTGTGGGCCAGCAACTCGTCGTAATCCATGAGGTCTTTGGGCAACCCCTCGAAACGCATGTCGATGTGGAGTTCGCGCTTGACGTCGGCTTGCATGATCTGCGGCGACGTCCGGTCCGGTTCGCTGAAGATGATGTCCGAGGCCACGGCGACGGCCCCATAGGAGGTCAGATACTTCAACAGCAGGGCCACACGGTAGCGCGGCCAGGGCCATTGGCCGAGTTCGGACAGGCTTTTTTCGTCCAGGTCGATGATCACCGGGACGTTGGTGGCTGGTGGCTGGTGGTATTGGCGAAGGTAGTTGTCGTAGATCTTCAGGTTGAGCAGATACAGGAATTTCGGCTGGCTGATGTACAGCACACTCATAATCGCGGCGACCGATATACCTGCCCCCAGGAGTATCAGTTGGTCCTTCTTGAATATTCGTTTCAGCAGTTCCAGCATGGCTACCGACCGCGATGATTGTTATATAATTGATTATTACAGATAACCATCCGCGTATAAAGAAAAAGCTGCCATGTCTGCAAAAAAAGCCGCGTGGCGGCAAAGGCTGAGAAAAGCGTCTTGCATTTCGGTTGACTGCGCCGCACGCCTAGATGTTCCGATAGAGCATCATGCAGCCGAGCAGGAAGACCAGGCCCAGGGTGAGCTGGCGATACCCCCGGTCGGAGAGGTGCTCATAGGCCTTGGCGCCGAGAAAGATGCCGGCCAGCAGGGCGGGCAGGGAAAGGGCGTAGAGGTGCAACACTTCGCTCGTGATCATGCCGGATGCGGCCTGAAGGGAAATGATGAGTAGGCCGGACAGGGCGAAGAAACTGGCCAATGTGGCCTTGGCTTGCTCCTTTGTCCAGGATTGCAGGGCGGTATAAATGATGACCGGCGGGCCGCCGACGCCCAGACTGCCACCGAGCAGTCCCGAGCAGAACCCGGCCAGGACTGTCAGCGGCGTCCCGGAGTTCCGGGGTTTCGGTCTGGATAAAAACTGATGGCCGGTGAAGAGTACCGTGATAATGCCCACAACGATGGACAGTCCCTGGGCGGGAGCATGCTGGAGGGCATAGACCCCCAGCGGGATGCCGGTCATACCTGCGGCCATCAGTGTGAAAGCGCATTTGAGTTGGACACTCTTGCGCAATCGCACGCTCAGGTAGAGACTGATGATCACCGCCAGAAGGCTCATGAGGGGCACGCTGGTTTTGATGCTCAGAAAGAATCCGAGCAGGGGGATGGCGATAAGGCCGAATCCGAACCCGGTCATGCCCTGAAGAAAAGCGGCGGCGAGCACTATGAAGAAGACAGCGGTTGTTTCGAGCATGGACCGTGGGTACTGCATTTGTGTCCGGCTGCCAATGGGCGGACGGCCAAATAGGACGGAAAAACAGTTGCCACCAAATTGGCTCACAGGGTATAGCTATCTACAAATGCGAATCCGTTTTTAACTAATCCTAGTTTTTCAGGAGGTTGAGTTATGGCCATTGTTATTGATCACGATGAATGTATCGGTTGTGAATCCTGCGTCGAGATCTGTCCCGAAGTCTTTGAAATGGATGCGGATGGGGAAAAGGCCACGGTCATCGCCCCCGATTCCACTCTGGACTGTGTGGATGAGGCCATTGAGACCTGCCCCAATGAGGCTATCTCTAAGTCGTAATTAAATTGCTGAAAAAAAAGACCGCCTCGGAAAGGCGGTCTTTTTTTCGTCTGCGGAAAGCGGCTACTGCATGCCGGAAAAAATCGTCCGCACCTCCTCGATGCGGTCGCGGCTGCCCGTGAAATCCAGGAATTCGCCTCGAGACAGGGCGTGAACCTGGATCAGCCCCGCCTGTGGATCGTAGTAGAATTCCGCATCGTCCATGGTGCGCAATACGCTGCTCTTGAATTCGGCGCGCAGGTAGTTGCCCTCGGTCAGGAGCACCTTGCCGCCAAACACGGATTCCACGGCGTTGCCCAAATCGACCATTACCTTGTTAGGATCCCCTGAGGCTTTGATCGGGTTGATTTTGTTCTTGGCGTCGGTGGCCTGCGAGGAAACGCAATCCACGTTGTCCGGGCAGACAGCGAACCGGCCATCGGTCATGCCCAGGTTCGGGATCTTGGTGGAGCAGGCGAAAAGGGCTGCCAGGGAGACGACGAGCAGGAAGGTCACAAGTGGCTGTTTCATGGGCTTCAATCTATTGTGAAACCGAATGAAAAAGCAACCCCTTTTCCATGAGAGGGAGAGGATCAGTGGGAACGGGTGGCCATGACCACGCCGCTGAAAATGAGTGCGAATCCCACTCCGTGAACCATGGTTATGGGCTGGCCGAGCAGCAGCCATGCCCCGACCCCACTGAAAACCGGTATAAAATACTGAAGCAGGGCGGCGTTGTCGGGGCCGATGTGCATAATGGCGAAGTCCCAAAGGGAAAAGGCCGCCAGCGAGGCCAGGATGCCTACGTATAGGATGACGACGAATACGGCCGGTGTGAAGCTCCAGGTCGGGGCGAAATATTGTTCCGCCAGCGCCGCCGGGAGGAGGGGGAGGGTCCCCAGGAAAAAGGTCGCGCCGAGATAGGCCTTGCGGCTGATGGTCGCGGGCTTGCGTTTGACCAGGATGGAATACACGGCCCACAGGAGTCCGGCCAGAAGCATGACGACGTCACCCGCGTGGAAGGCCATGTGGATGAGTACGTCGAGGCTCCCCCTGGTGGCGACGACCAGCATACCCGTAAGGGCGATGGCCAGTCCGGCCCAACGGAGCGGGGTGATGCGTTTCTTAAGGCAAATGCGCGTCAGGATGACCACGAAGACCGGGGTGGAGGAGGCGAACAGGGCCATGTTCACGGTACCCGTGGTGCGTGCACTGACGTAAACCAGGGTGTTGAACAGGGTTATGCCGGTTATGGCGGCGGCCAGCAATTCCCACCGATGGTCGAGCAGGGCCTGCATGTCGCGCCGCATGTCGCGCAGGACGAAGGGCAGAAAGGCCGCGGTGGCCGTGATCCAGCGCAGGGCGGCCAGGGTCACGGGCGGAATATCGTTCACGAACCCGCTGGCGATGAGAAAGTTCCCGGACCAGATGGTTACGGCGAGCAGGGCGAAGAAAAATCCCAAGGAACGGTTGCCGGGCATGGAAGACGGATAGTCCAAGCGGAACGACTTGGCAATCGCTATGTGCCCGGAGTCGGCGGCTTTACAGAGGGCCAGCCGAAGCGGCCCAGGTCGATACGGCCCGTCTCGTCGAACCGGACGCCCTCGGCCAGGAGGAGCCGCTTCTGCTCGTCATGTCCCTGGAACCTGCCCAGGGAAATTCTTCCTTCGCGGTTGATGACCCGGTGCCAGGGTAGATTTTCCGTGCGCGAACAGGAATGCAGGATTCTGGACACCTGGCGCGCACCCCGCCGATTGCCTGCCAGGGCCGCCACGGTGCCGTAAGTACTCACTCGGCCTTTGGGGATGGCCCGGATGGTCTCGATGATCTTCTGGGTGAACGGGGAAGCCATGAGAGTGGATACATCGTCGAGCGGCCGGAAGGCAAGGGATCCGGGATCAGAAGAACGCGGCCCATAGGCCGGACAGGGGCATGACCAGGAGCAGGGCTGGGATCATGCTCGCCACCGGGAACTGCTTGATGCCACAAATACGGAATCCCGTGGCCAGCATGATCAGCCCGCCGCAGGCCGAGAAGTCGGCCAGCATATCCGGAGTGGTCAGGGGCAGGATCAGGGCCGAGGCGTAGTAGAGCAGGGCCTGCACGGCCAGTTGCGGAATCACCAGGATACCCACGGACAATCCCATGGTGGAGGCAAAGATGGGGGCCGTGAACAGGTCGAGGATGGCTTTGACGATGAGCAGGGTCGGGTCGCCGGTCATGCCTTCGCTCATGGCTCCGTATACGCCCGTGCCGCTCAGGCAGAAGAGGACAAGTAGGGCTACGAACTTGTCCAGGAATTCCTCCTGGCTGAGGTCGCCGCTGGGCCGGATGACCTTGTCGATGAGTGTGCGGGTCTTGCCCGCGCCCTTCTGGACCAGGGATTCCAACTGGACGAGTTCGCCGAGCACGGAGCCGACCACCAAAGCCAGAACCACCGGGGCCAGGAATTTGACCTTGATGATCATGGCTACGCCCAACCCCATGGAGGCGCAGCCGAAGACCATGGGCATTTTGAGCCGCAGGTTCATGCTCAATTTGGGGCCGAGAAGCGCCCCGGCTACACTGCCTACGACCAAAGCCGCACCGTTGACGAGAGGACCGATCATGCAAGAATCCTTGTGCTGGACGTGAAAAAAACGCGTCCGCATGTTTTGAAGATGAAGAAACAAGCGGTTATCGACGTTGTTGAGCGTCGTTGAGATTTGCCGAATCAAGAGGAAACAGGAGGCGGGATCAACTGTCCGAGGTGAAGCCGAATTCGATCTCCGATTTGGTGTAGAAGACGCGCAGGCCGCTTTCTGCGAATCGGGTCATGAGCGCGTCGCATTCTTCGCCGGTCAGAGCCAGGGCCACCTGCACGGGCGGATCTTCGAGGTCGAAGAAGTTGTCCGAATGGAATCGGCCGTCGTGCCCGAACCCTTCCTTGCCCGAAAACAGGGTCGCGCCGCGCACGCCGATATGCCGGGCCTGCTCGACGATCCATGTGGCCACGGGCAAGCCGTCGTGTTCGCGGCTCTGCTGGGTAAAAAAGGTAACGAAATATCCTTGCATCGCGTCAATCCTGGGCTGGGAGATGTAAAAATGGGGCCATCGGCTGGGAACGAGAATCGTTCGGCGCGGACCGGGGACGGGAAAATTCCGTCTGAACGACGAAACGCTACACCCGACCGGGACGGGACTCAACCCATTACTGAAACGGGGAGGTTTTGGCTGACAATAACCTATAATAATGTGCTTTATTCTGGAGTATTCGTCTTAGCCCAGGGCCACATCCAAGATCATCATTACCGTAAAGCCGAAGACCACGCCCATGGTGGCCAGGTCGCCGTTGCCCGAAGATTGGGACTCGGGGATGACCTCTTCCACAACGACAAAGATCATGGCGCCTGCGGCAAAGGCCAAGGCGTAGGGCAGCAGGGGCCGGGCCACAAGCACAGCGGCCGCGCCCAGCACAGCGGCCATGGGTTCAACCATGCCCGAGGCCTGACCGTACATGAAGGATTTCATGCGCGACATGCCCTCGCGGCGCAGGGGGACGGCCACGGCTGTCCCCTCGGGAAAATTCTGGATGCCGATGCCCATGGCCAGGGAGATGGCGCCGGCCATATTGGCGCTGTCGAGCCCGGCGGCCACGGCTCCAAAGGCCACGCCCACGGCCAGCCCCTCCGGGATGTTGTGCAGCGTGATGGCCGTGACCAGAAGGGTGCTGCGCCGCCAGCTCGTCTTGACGCCCTCTGCCTCGGACATGGGCGCGTTCAAGTGCAGATGGGGCAAAACCATGTCCACCAGCCGGAGAAACACCGCGCCGAGCACGAACCCCACGGCCGCCGGAACGAACGCCCAGGTGCCCATGCCGCCGCTCATCTCCAGGGCCGGGGCCAGGAGCGACCAGTAGCTGGCGGCCATCATCACGCCCCCCGCGAAACCGAGCATGATGTCCAGCGTCTTCTTGGAGATATCCTTGGCCGTGAAGACCAGAGCCGCGCCGAGGGCGGTTACGCCCCAGGTGAATAGGGTAGCCAGGAAAGCTTGAAAAATGGCATTTTGCTCCATGAACCAATCCATACGAAGGCTCCTTTGACTGAAGACGGAACGGGCGGCGCAAGGACGATCAGGAAATGTAAAACCGAAGGGTCGCGAGGACAAGGATAAATTCGTCCGCCGACGGGCGCGGGCCGTCTCGGCGTTCTCGTTTTCCTAATGGACGTCGAGATGAAGACCGGACGGAATGCCGAAAGGGACAGGGGCGACGAGGGTGTGCATGGCAATGTCGCGGACCTCGCCATGCGGGGAGAATGGTTTTTACCCAATGCTTAGGTGGGCCGCCCGCCTGCTTCAGTCCTCCGAAAGGCAAAAGAATTGTGGCGAGGACGATCCAGGACTATGGGTGAGTGCAGGCAATTCATTGATTTTAAAAATTATCTTTCCATATTATCCCACATTCGCGGCTTTCTCGCACTTATTTCCCGCAAGATCGGTAGGAATAAATGTTCCATGTTTCACAATTGCCGTTTGACATGCGTATCGAGTTTTTGTAGTCCAACTCCCCGGCGCATGGGAAATTCCCCCGCCCGCGCCATTTGGCAGAGAGAGTTCAATGACATGTGTCCGTCCGATTTTGTGTCGCCTTCCCTATGTTGATTGGGAAAAATAGCACAAGCGCTGGTTCTGAAATCGTCCATGGGTTTGCCGTAACGGCAGAGGGCGGTTGCGAGGCCGGGCGCGTCGAAAAGACCATGCCGGGGGGTATTTCTCCAGAGGTTTGAAACCTCTCCTCTCCGCCGCGGGAACGCGGGGGGTCGCGATGACGCGGGCCCTTGGTTGTCGGAACCGTTTTGCATAATCGTTTGCGTCGATGTGCATCTGTTCCCGCATTGCTTTGTAGGGATCGTCTCCGTCCGAAAGGCGAACGCGCGAGACCTCTTCGGCGGCCCGAATTCGGGATTATGCCGGAGGGATACGGTGGCTTTATGCCGTGGAATGCCGCGCCATCGGATGGAACGAGTCATGGCTTGACCGGCTTTTCCGGTTTGAATCTTAAAAGAAATGGATTGAATACAATGGATAACGCACATCGTCAGGTCGCTCCCATGCGCACCGTACCGACTGCCCGCCGCAATGTTGAACATTTCATCCCCGAAGCGGATGTCTGCACCAAGGAAATCGATTTCGTCGTGGATAACGGCAGCATCGACTACGTCAACTTTTCGGGCGGCTGCGAAGGCAACCTTAAGGCCATCGCCGCCATGATCGAGGGCATGAACGTGGACTTCGTCCTGGACCGTTTCAGCGGCATCACCTGCGGCTCCAAGTCCACCTCCTGCATGGATCAGTTTTGCCACGCCTTGCAGGAATACAAGGCCAAAATCCAGTCCCGGTAAACCCTTCCCGTATCCGGCTTGCGCCGAATGCAGCAGGCAGAACAAGGGCCGACGGTTTGACCGTCGGCCCTTTTTTATTGGCTAATTGGTGAGAAGAGGGGCAGCGCCGCTGCGGTTATTTTCTGGTGTAGACGAACAGGATGATGGGTTCGGCACCGTACTCGTCATCGGCTTGAAGCCCCCTGTCGAGCAGCCGGGACATGGCTTGTTTGGCGTCGTCTTCCGAGAAAAGCAGATAGTTTATGAGGTGGCGGTCGTTCCGGCTGTCCCGGTCCGAGCCTTTCTCCTCGATGCCGACATACCAATTCTCGACAAGTCCGCCATGGTGGCCGATGTGCCGTATTGCCTGTTCCACCACGGCATCCCTGGATTTTGCTTCATGCGGATAACTCATGGGCAACTTCCTATAATGTAATCGGCCAGGAAGCAATGCCCGGCTTGAACCTCCCCCCGCCGAAACGATGGCGCATCAATGGCGCAAAGCTGAAAAAGCGCCGCCAAGACAGCCAAGACAACCAAAAAGAGACCCAGAACGTGTCCGGGTCTCTTCAAACTTTCCTGGCGGAGAGGGTGGGATTCCAGAAATGGAATCTGCAACCTTTGTTATCATTGATGTTTTTGTCTTCGTGTTCCGAGGCTAGTGTAGCAGTCTTGTGTGTCACTTTAAAACAATGTTTTTTGATATGCTCCTATCATTGACGCGGAATAAAGCCAGCAAACTGTGCATGTCGTCTCAATGTTGTTTGAATGGCACTGGCAATGGTTGATGGCATCGTATTCTCGGCGTTATATGCTTTCAGTTCTACTATTATTTTTGATGGTAAAATTGGTGTTCGGTCAATAAAAATATCTGCTCGAACTTTGCTATATGAGGATATTAGTGTTTCCTCATGTACAGCATTTAATCCTATTTGTGATATGCATGTTGCCAATCTTTTACCCAAGTGTGTTGGTCGCTGGGTTACCATTGGATACCACGCACGAGCTTCATCAGCACGTTTAGATTCTCGCTCTCTTAACGGTGCATATGAATCAGGAGACCACTTTCCAGACGCAACTGATATGAAATGTGTCTTTTGAAATCTATCCAGATAGCTTTTCCCTGGAATATATGAATCATCATCGAGGTTTTTGCAGAGAGGGTGAATGTCGGCAGCAGCGATCGGAACGATCCTCACATCAAAATACAGTCGTGCCCTGTTGTACTCACGAAGGGGCAAAGTGTTTTGATCTTCAGAATTCAATTGCCTATACCATGCATTCCAATCAAGCTTGTAGCCCTGTCGAGGGTCAGAAAACTGTAGAACTCTTGATATTCGAAGACCATCCGTAACTGGCCAAAGAATTACAACCATATAGTCTGAAAGGTCATGAAGGGCTGTAATATACTGGGCAAGTCGGCCACCAACCTCTTCAATGGCTGAACCAAGGGTAACAGAGTCGTCGCTTATTTGTTGAAGATCCATCTCCAAAATTTCACAATCAGAAAGATCTTTGTCCTGGTTGTGAAACTGAAATGTTTCTTGAATAATACTTGGCCAGCCCGATTTGTCGATGCTGATAATTTCAAAGTCGTTAGAGACCAGGATGCGTTGATTTCGGCTTGTAGCCGCAGCAAGGTCGTTCTGAAAGTCGCGGCTTGTGGTTAACCATATAAATAAAATTTGATTGAGGTTGCTGCGATCTCGATCTAGCAAGCTTAACGTCTCGACAAACGTAGAGGGAACTGACGTGCTTTGCGCAGCAACCTCTTCATATTGATCGACGACAGCAACAAGGCGTCGGAGTTTCCCCTTTTTGGACATTATTTCCAGAGTGTTTTTTAATGATGAAGCGTCCTCGATCGCGTGACGAGGGAGTTGTTCAACATACAACTCGGGGAGGTGTGTTCCAAGTTCTAACGCTGCAGAGGTTTTGCCACTTCCACTCTGTCCATAAACAGGAAGAAAACGGATGCCGCCGCTAACTTCCATAGAAGCGAAAGCTCGTTTAACTAAAGAAAGTAAAGACTGGTTCGGTTTCAATCGACCACGAAAAGCCATATCCAAATCTTCATACCGAGAGGGAAGGCGAAGCGACATATAGACCTACAAGGGTAGACAGTGTAAAAAGCAATATGAAATTAAAACATAAAATATATATCAGGACGCCGTTCTCGTTGGCAAGGAATAGTTACACGCTGTTGTCAAAATGATGATTGCCCTTGTGGTCACATGAATTTTATGGATCGATTGGGAATACTGGCTACCAACCAAATACATCTTTACCCATCCCAGAAGACAGATACTCCCAAAGAGAAACACTCCCAAGGAGAAAGCCCGTCCAGCAACGTAGGCAAGGCGGGCATTTGCGGACGCCGTATGAGACGTCCAGGCTTACGATTTGACCAATGCCCCAGGGAGACAGGCCAGGACGGGTCAGAAACGAAATTTGGAAGCCGATTTCGCCTATCCCTTGATAATCCTGTACAATGTCTGGCGGCTGATGCCGAACTTTGTTGCCAAGACCTTCTTCTCCTCGTCATCCGCAATCTCGACGTCGAAATCACCGTTTTGAACCAATTGCATCTATTTTTGCATATCGTCGTCAAAAAACAAGAAAAAAGGGGCTGCGTTTTTACACGTAACCCCTTGAGAGGGTGTCTATGTGATTTTATATCTATATTGCTGTAGTTATTTGAGATAAAAAATCACATTTTTTTTATTGCCCCCATAGTTGCCCCCAAGTCTAGCCGGTAAGGGCATGGCGGAGAGTGACCTACGTTGCCACGGACTTGAAGGGCTGCTAACGTCGCCCCATGTCTGTGAGCAATAATGAGGTGGATACATCATGCAAGCCAAGAAAAGCACCCGGCGAGTCAGCATCCTAGAGTCGATCTTCGACGTTCTCACAGACCACGAAGTTTATGAAACAATCAACTACCGCAACCTTGATGAATCGAGAATCAAGCAATACCTCCACCAACCTCTTCAACGCATGACTATCAACGTCCTCCAGGAGCACGGAGGATGCCAGCCAGACAGAGCCAAGACTGTTGCCCGCCAAGCTCTGCGGTGGGAGGGGGATCAACAGACGACAGTCAACAACTTCATGTTTTTCGGAGTCCAACACCGGCCTGACTTCGACCTGAATATTTTGAACACCTCCTTTGCTATCGAAATTAAACGCGGTCAGGGTGGGACGGACATACGCAGCGGCATCGGCCAGAGCCTTGTCTACACGACCCTATATGACTTTTGTGCCTACCTGTTCATTGATACTTCAGCCGATAAACGGGTGGTCAACGCTTTTTCCAGCGAGCGAGAACAGGCTTTCGTTGAAAAGCTCTGGCGGGACCACAACGTGATGTTCAAGGTTGTCTAAGCCCTACCTGGAGGATAATCATGCCCACGTATCGACTTGAACCAATTGACCTCAACCATCCTGAATATTCAGGGGTTGAAGTGACGATGGATATTCTGGGTAGCTCTGGTAGAAATAAGTAGCCAAGATGATGGATTACAGTGCGTTCAATCACGTTTTCCGTCTGCACATATTAGATAGGACTAGTTATGTCGCGATTGTTTCTCTTTGCGGATGAATCTGGTGATTTTTGTTTCACAACCGGCGACAACATAAGTAAATTTTATATTGTCTGCACTGTTGTCATGGAGTCATGTGAGATTGGTGATAGTCTTCTCGCTTTAAGGCGAAGTTTGTCCTGGGATAATAAACCATTGAATGATTTTTTTCATGCCACTTGCGACAAGCAAGTTATTAGAGATGCTGTATATGCTGAAATTTCAAAATTTGATTTTTCTATACAAGCAACCATAATGGAAAAGCGTAAGGCCCAACCACAAACGAGGGTAACAGAAGAAAGATTTTATAAATATGGTTGGTATTACCATTTCATGCATTCATCTGGTGGATATCTAGACGCTAATGATGAAATACATGTGACAGTTGCAACCATTGGTACGAAAAAGAAAAGGACAGCGTTTGAAGATGCTGTCCGAGATGTCATCCGACAAAAGCTTTATAGGCACCAATGGGAAACATCATTTTGGCCTTGCCAAACTGACCCATGCTTGCAGGTCGCGGATTATTGTACTTGGGCTATCCAAAGAAAGTGGGAAATGGGAGATACAAGATCTTACGATCTTATAAAAGACAAGATCAACTATGAGTACGAATTGTTTAAGCGTGGAACACAGTTATTTTATTGAAAAAAATAAAGTGGCCGCATTCCCGACTATCCCTCATGGAGAAGTGCCCAGGGGCTCTTTTTATCGGACGCCAACCACTATTTCAAAATGTATTATTTATGCCAAGGTGGCAAGCTGTTTTTGCTCTTTTAATCGGTTTGAGTAGGACCGATCCCGAAGGACCGGCCCCATTGCCACGATGGAGAATCGCGAGCGCGGTTAAGCGGCCTTGGGTAACGCAACCCGCCACACGTTACTGGAGAACTCGGCTTCAAGTCCGGAGCGCAGAACATCCACCACGGCTGCCACATGTTCGGCATCGGCCTCGGCATCATCAAGCATGACCTGGACCCAAGAAAGCCCTGCGGACTCCAGAGCCATATCACGGGCGCGCTCCAAAGTTTCGCCGGGAATTGACGGGGCGAGTTGGCCAAGAGGATCGTTTCCCAACAGGCGGAAAAATCCCACGTCGCCAGCCTTGGCCCGATCCATCACCAGCAGAACGCGTTTTGTCGGGTCCATAGCCCTCATGGTGTCGCGGGCTTCGCGGTCCCGCATTTCCGTAAGGTGTTGGTCAACGTCTTCGGGCAGAGTCCAAACGGCATTGTAGACGGCCTTTGCCACCTCAACAGGCTTGGCAGCCATGGTCTTGATCTTTTCAAGGGATTCAGCAACCGGGGGCCATGCCTCAGTCAGTGTTTCCGATACCCTTTTAGCCCGTACCTCCTCCCGATAGTCGGTGTTCGAGAGAATTTTCCGGGCCTTGATTATAGCGGGGGCGAGTTGGTTCATGCCAGCTTCCAACAGCGAGTCATAGGCGGCAGCACGGCGGGGGGCGGTCCAGGCATTATCCCGGTCAATAAGAGTTTTCAAGCGCACATCCAACGATTCCATTCCGAGTGCGTTGCCGAGATTGCCGATGCCATGAGTTTCAGGATTAGTTTCCAAAGCGTCACGCCGTGCGTGAAGGTCGGGGACTGGGACAAGCCCAACGCCCGGAACCTTGGCGAGTCCATTTTCATTGATCACAATCATATTACAACCCCTTAATTTTGTTGTTCAAAGTGTTTACGGCTTCGCGGATTTCGTCCGGCAAACCTTGACCATCTTTGGCAATTTCGCCAATTAGGCCAATGGCTTCGGCCAGGTGTTCGGCCAGATTGATGCGGCGAATGATCAGCATGTTGTTTCGAGAAACTTCGGACATTGTTGTGCTCCTGTTGTTTTTGTAGGTTAAGCGCCGGATTCGGCGCGGTTTGCGTAGTGGGCCTGGGCAATCTGTTCCCATTCCTCATTGGTCAAGGGCTTGAATCCGTGAAGGACCGTGGACGTGGTGGAAGCCTCCACACGGGCAACAAACGCCTCTTTTGACTCGCTAGGTTCCCGGTGGAAGATTTCACCGACTCGGCCCTCGGCATATGTCAGTTCGCACCATGAGGGTGTGAGCCAAAAACGAGGTATGTCTTGGGGCGCAGTGCGGGATTCCAACGCCTCCAGGCGGGCGGATAAGTTACGCGGCCTCATCGGGAACCTCCGGGGCGGGGCGGCGCATGTCCACGGCATTGACCACCACAAGCGGGCCGGTATGGTCCGGGAACGCGGCCTGGGCATCCTCTACGCTGTCGAAGCTCTGACCGTTGACGGAAAATCCGTCTTCGGTGGGAATCGCTACAAGACCAGGGGCCGGGGGCTGCTTATCCTCCTGAACGCGTTCCAGCCGATCAAGACGGCCTTTGAATGTTCGGTTCATTATAAATTCTCCTTTTCTTCCAGCACCTTGATACGCTGCTCAAGGTCGCTCGTTTGGATGATGCTCGCCATGACCTGGGCCAAATATCCGAGCGCCCGCGCCTTTGTTCCGTCGATTTCGTCACGGTTCAGCCGGTTCGCCACGTCCGCCAGAAAAACCCGGAGGTCTTGAGCGGACTTCAACCGCCGCTTGGGAGGGAGGGGGGTAGGTGTCGGATTTCCGCATCCGGCCTTGGTTGAGGTGCTATCTTCCATCGCAAAAACTCCTTGTTTTATGGCCCTACGCGGCCTTCTGAGACGTTTTCACTGCCGCCTTGTACTCGCGCTCCACCTGCTTGGCGTAGTGTCTTAAAAAATGAAATGTAGCGAATTCAGCCCATGCCCTGTTTTGTGCGAAGTGGAAGGTTGCCCTGTATTTGGACATGAAGCTGTAAACGGTCTGTGTCGCTGCCTTGGGTTGCATCTTGCTTCGGTAGTTCCCGGCCACCAAATCGGAGAAAGGGGCTTCGACCACCACCATGAAGGCATCCAAGCCCCTGGCTCTGGTCAACTCCCGCTCAAAGCGTTCCCGGCCCGTTGAAATGGATGCCATGAAGTCAGGCAGGGATTTACGCTCGACGGCCACCCGGCTTTCCAGTCCGGCAAGTGAATAGTCGCCAGTTGCTAGGGGGGCGTCGATCACGGTCACGCCCTCAAACTTTGGACCATCAAAGTGAAAAGGGACTTGTTCGCGGCTATCGCGGACGATCTGCATAGGCTTCTCCTCTCACCGGCTCTTTGCCTTTTCCCTCAAGAGCTTGACCAATGAGCGAAATGATTCGCTTTGCCGTGCCCTGGCCGAAGCCGTTAGACCGTAGGGTCTTCTCTATCCGGCGCTTATCTTCGGTCTTCATGGCTTTCCCCGGTCGCTCTGCACGACATTCCCAATGTCGTGTACTTGTTCAAGACTTGTTCAGATACTTGTTCAGATACTTGTTCCGGTTCCCTGGTGTCCGGTTGCGAGGCCGTCAATGTCCGGTCGTAGGCTTGTTTATGTCCGGTCTTCGTGAACATCGTGTTTTCCGGGGCCTGTCTTTGCCGTCTGCGGGTGTTGGTCAGCCTGGACCGCGCCCCTGGAGTTGGCGTGATATCTTCAACACCACCAAGCCGCCGCAACACGGCGTTACACTGCAAATTGCTAACATCTTGCATAAGGATTCCCTCGCGGTATAGTTCGGTCGGGCTGGAAGTTGTGCCTTCCTCGTTGGCGACTATAAATCCGTTATCTACAAGCCAAGACCATGCGCGACGGCCTGTCCGTGATTCGAGTCCAGCGATCCTATTGAGGAAGGTGGGGAGCAAGTATCTCGCATCAACGAATCGTTGGCTTGCGTCAGCACATTCGTAGGCAACAAGCCATTCGTCTCCCCCGGCGTCTTCATTGGTCCATGCCATCCCTTCCGACCACGAAAGCCCTAGAAGCGCGAGATAGAGTTTCCGGACCGATGGAGTCATGACAGCCCAAACGCCTTGGAAAATCAGCGCGGATTCCATGCGGACCCAGACCTTGGGATCAGGGCGCGACGCGTAGGTTGAATACCTCATGACGTATTCAAGTCGCGTCCGGCCTCCAGGTGTGGCCACTCGGCGCTTGTCGAGCCACCTCTCACCGTACAAGTAGTTTGTTGCGGTTGCGGCTGTACGCTTGGCAATCCCAGCTAGAACAGCGATCCGATCCAGGCTAGGCCGGGCAATGCGCGTCTTTCGGTTTTCGTGGGCAATCAGGACCGGCAGGACGGCAAGGCGGCTATCGGGCCAGGACTCGCCAAATTCACCGGCTCGGATTGATTCGCGGAAGGGGAGCAAAATGAAGTTACCGGCCATGGCAAGGCACCGTCACGGTGTGATGGTGATACATGGCTACGCCGCCTTGCCTTCCTGGGTGCGTTCCTTCATCCACTCACGGACGGATTCAGCGGACCATGCGGTCGTACGTTCTGCCAGCTTGGTAGGAGCCGGGAATTGCCCCCTTTGGACCCAGCGCCAAAGAGTGGCCTTGCTGACCGGGATGAATTGCAGAACTTGCTTGGCTCGAAGAAAGCCAGTTTCGGGAAATGTGGGTGCGTTCATATTCGCCTCCGTTGGGTTACGTGAGGCAAGAATAGACGCTATGGGATAGAGCTTTTAGCTAAACAAATGCTTATTTAATTAGTCTAATTCATTCAGTATGCTACGAGTTATTTCTTCTTCCTTCTTCCTCGTCTCGGGGAATTTCAAAAGGGCTGCGCGCAAGGTCCCATTGCTTACTCCCAGTTCTGCGCATACTTTGTCTTGGGCGTCGTCGATGTTAAGAGGTCCTCCAGAAATCCCAACTAACGCGCGATAAAAACCAACCCTTTTGCATAGTAATCTGTCGCGAGAGTCCTTTTCCCAATCTGGCATAGGGGGGCGTCCCTTGGGTTCTTTGATATCCGGGTCAACTTTGTCTGCCAAAAGAGCGCAAATATCTACTGGTAACGGACAACTGCGTTGCCTAAGATCCTCAGCGACTTCTCGCCAGCGTCGTAAATGGATTTTTACCATTAAATCAAGGTCTATCAAATCAATCATTTCATCTCCATTTGCCCGGTATGGGCTTTATGCTTGCTTGAAAATCGGCACCACCTTGCCGACTGCATTGTTTTTCAGCTTGTCGAGGAAGTCAGACCAGCTTTGCATCATTTCGCGACGCTTGGGTAAATATTGGCTTCTATTGTAGGCGGCTCGAATGGCGTTCTTTGGGGTATGGGCCAGTTGTGCCTCGATTACATCCGGTTCCCATCCTGTTTCATTCAGGAGAGTAGAGGCCATAGCCCGGAATCCATGAGCGGTCATTTGTTCATTGGTGTATCCCAAATAGCGCAGGGCCGCGTTCAGGGTGTTGGCCGAAATGGGCTTTTCGCCACGGTTGCCGGGGAAAAGATACTTTCCCGATCCGGTCAACGGGTAGAGGTCCGCCAACACGTCAACGGCTTGCCGTGAAAGTGGTACAAGGTGGGGACGGCGCATCTTCATCTTTTCGGGAGGAATCCGCCAAGTGGGGGGCTTGCCGTCTAGTTCAAACTCGGCCCATTCAGCCTTGCGGAGTTCGCCAGGACGCACGAAGAGGAGGGGGGCAAGGCGCAGGGCGCAGCGGGTGACGTGTTGGCCGTGATAGCCGTCTATGGCGTTCAACAGTACGCCCACTTCGCGCACGTCCGTAATAGCTGCAAAATGCTTCTTCTCAGGAGGCGGGACGGTCCCTTGTAAATCCCTTGTGGGGTCGCGCTCGGCACGGCCTGTAGCGACGGCAAAGCGCATGATCTGCCCCACCTTCTGCATTTGCCTTCTGGCCGTCTCTGCCGCACCCCTGGACTCAATGCGGCGGATACAAGCGAGGATTTCAGGCGGGGTCAACTCCCTGATTGCCCGTTGCCCCAGCCAAGGGAATACATCCTTTTCAAGACGTTGAATAATGGATTTGCCGTAGGGCTTGGAAAAGGTGTGCTTGTAGCGGTCGAACCACTCAAGAGCGATGGTCTGGAAGGTTTCACCCTCGGCACGTTTCAGGGCCTTTTCTTCCTGGCGGACCTGAGAGGGGTCTTGCCCGTTGTCCAGTAGCTTGCGGAAGTCACGGCGCTTGTCGCGGGCCTCGGATAAACTCACATCGGGATAGGTGCCAAGAGAGAGGCGCTTCTCCTTGCCCCCAAAACGATACTTCAGCCGCCACCACTTGCCCCCACGCGGGGAAACCTCAAGATATAGTCCTTTCTCATCGAAAAGACGGTAGATTTTCTCTTTCGGCTTGGCGTTCCGGCAGGTAACATCTGTCAACGGCATGGGGGCAACTCCTTATCGTTTGGGGCAACCTTTTTCCTTTTGCCCCCATTATTGCCCCCAGTTGCCCCAATATGTCAATGGACCCTATTTTACCTTATGAGACTACCGAATAAACAAAAAGCCCCGCATTTGCGGGACTTTAGGTATCTCTTTAGGCCTTATGAGATTGAAATATGGCGGAGAGGGTGGGATTCGAACCCACGTACGGGCTATTAACCCGTAACTCGATTTCGAGTCGAGCGCGTTACGGCCGGACTTCGCTACCTCTCCTTGGGTGGCTAGCGCCGATGTGAAGTGGGTTTATAAACAGACTCGGGCCAAGAGGCAAGCACCTTTTGGATTTTGCCGGTGCCAAGGATGGGCCGGTCCGGCGTGGGACTGAATTTTGCGCATAGTGGGTGGCGGCCGGATGTGAAAAAAGGACTTACATAGTTGACGCCCTTTTGATGAATGAGAATCCGGCCAGCGGGAAAAGACTGCGCCGGAGGCGCAAAAGGGGGATGCAAGGGGGCGAATCCTTGCCCGCCGGAGGCGAAATCACCCGAATTCCGCCGCGAAGCGGCTTTCAACGCCTGATTTTCTTTTCAGGGAAGTAAAGGGACCATCCCACAAAAATACCATGTCGGCACTCCCGAGTTTTGCTGGTA
>NZ_JAFMPN010000023.1 GCF_017351175.1 Desulfovibrio sp. Huiquan2017
AGCCGCCTACGGGCTCTTGGGTCCGCTTCCGCGCGGCAGCAACAACAGCGCAGTTTTTGCTTCCTTTTTTCTGCGCCAGCAAAAAAGGAAGTCGCCGGAAAGGCGAAACAACAACGTAAGGAGGACAACCCGAAGCCCCGGCGCGGAGGCGCGGTCCAACCTTCCGTCAGCAAACCAATTTCCACCACCGCATGGGCGCGAACAAAACCTTCGCGCCCCGCCCAGGCCCACCGCCTGGCGATATCCCTCTTTTTAGGGAGCACGCTTTATTTTTTTTATCGGAATTGCTACGCAGAACCAAACCCCGACCAAGGAGTCGCCCATGCGTTTTATTCGGACCGGAATGCTTTCCCTGTTGATTTGCCTGGCCCTGGCGGGCGCCGCGATGGCCGCCGACACCTCCGATGCGGCCGAATGCGTGCCCGCCTGCCCCGACTACGCGCAGGGAGTGAGCTGGGCTTCGCTGCCGGACAATCCGGACAAGGCCGTGGACGTGTTCTACGTCTATCCGACCATCTATCCCAAGACCTCGCCATTGAACATGGACGTCTTCAACAGCGGACTTCGGGCCGACGTGCAGGGGCTGCTCAAGGCGCAGGCCGGGGTCTACTCGTCCTCGGCCAACCTGTTCGCGCCCTATTACCGCCAGGTGTCCTTCGCGGCCCTCGATCCGAAACAGGACATGACCCTGAACCGCTACTTCCGCATCGGGGCCGACGACGTGCACCGCGCCTTCGACTACTATCTGAATTTTCTCAGCGGCGGCCGCCCGTTCATTCTGGCCGCGCACAGCCAGGGATCAGTGGTCATGCTCGATCTCCTGCGCAGCCGGTTCAAGGACCCGGCCTTGCAAAAGAGGCTCGTGGCCGCCTACGTCATCGGCTATTCCGTGACCCGCGAGGATCTGGAAAAGTACCCGTGGATCAAGCCCGCGCAGGGGGCCGACGATATCGGGGTGGTGGTGTCCTGGAACACCCAGGCGCCGGGGGCCGTCGGGTCGCCCGTGCTGCGGCCGGGAGCCATCTGCATCAACCCGCTCAACTGGAAGACCGACGGAACCATGGCCGACAAGAACCTGAACCTGGGCGCAGTCTTCTTCGACGACTTCAAGGGCAAGGTCCTGCGCGAGGTCCCGCAATACACCGGGGCGCGCGTCAACCTTGAGAACGGAGCCCTGGAGACCGTGCCGCCGGACAAGCTGGTCATCGGGCATTTTCCGCCCGGCGTGCTGCACAAGTTCGACTACGCCTTCTGGTACCGGAATATTGAACACAACGTGCGGACGCGCATCGACGCGTATTTGCAGCGCAACGGTTCCTAGGGCGGACGGGGACGGGGACGCCATTGACAGCCGGGGAGCGCGCTCGTAGGTTCGCCCCATGCCGCAATACGCCAAGTCTCTGACCGACGCCCACCGGGCGTTTTTGACCGATCTGTTCCCTGGCGACGGATGCGTGCTCGACGCCGAGCCGCTCAGCGCCTTTTCCACGGATGCCAGCCGCAACCGGTCCATGCCCTGGGCGGTGGTCCGTCCCGAATGCCGCGAACAGGTGGCGGAACTCCTGCGCTGGGCCGACCTGGAACGCATGCCCATCTACCCTCGGGCGCGGGCCACGGGCCAGGTGGGCAACACCGTGCCGCTTCTGCATGGGGTGACCGTCTCCCTGCTCCGCATGAACCGGATCATCGACATCGACGAGCGGGACTTCGCCGCCGAAGTCGAGCCCGGGGTGATCACCTCGGATTTCCAGGCGGCGTGCGCCGGGAAGCGGCTCTTCTACCCGCCGGACCCGGCCAGCGTGAAAATCTCCACCATGGGCGGGAATATCTCCACCTGCGCGGGCGGCCTGCGGGCCGTCAAATACGGCGTGACCCGCGACTGGGTCCTCGGCGTGGAGGCCGTCCTGCCCGGCGGCCGGATCCTGCGCATGGGCGGCCGGGCCCACAAGGACGTGGTCGGCCTGGACCTCAAGCGCCTCTTCGTGGGCGCGGACGGCAAGCTCGGGCTGATCTCCCGGGCCGTGGTCAAGCTCATTCCCCTGCCCGAGACCTCCAGCTCGGTCCTGGTGGGCTTCGCCGATCTGGCCGGGGCCATGGACGGAGCCATGGCTGTGTTCGGGGCCGGACTGTTGCCCTGCGCCTGTGAATTCATGGACGCGACCACGATCAAGGCCGTGCGTCTGGGCGGGGACATACCCCTGGCCCCGGCGGCGCGGGCCGCGTTGCTTTTCAAGTTCGACGGCACGCGCGAGGGCGTGGCCGCCGAGGTCCGGCGGCTTGAGGATGCGCTGCGTCCCGTGGCCCCGGTCTCCGTCGAGGTAGGCGAGGGCGAGGCCGAGGAGGCCGTCTGGGCCGCGCGCCGCGACATCTCGCCGGGCTCCTATCGACTCCGTCCCGACAAGCTTTCCGAGGACCTGGCCGTGCCGCGCGGCCGTGTGCCCGAATTGGTGGACATCGCCCAGGAAGCGGGGCGGGCTGCCGGGCTGCCCGTGCTTTGCTACGGGCATCTCGGCGACGGCAACATCCATACCAACATCATGCACGACGCGTCCCGGCCCGAGGAGGTCCGTGCCGCGCATCAGGTCAAGGAGCGGTTGTTTCGGGCCGCTGTGGAACTGGGCGGAACCATCTCGGGCGAGCACGGCACCGGCCTGACCAAAGCCTCCTTCGTGCCCGAGCAGCTCGGTCCGGACCAGCTCCAGCTCATGGAGAGCGTGCGCCGCGTCTTCGACCCCCACGAGATCATGAACCCCGGCAAAGGGTGGTAGGGCGGTCATGTCCGACAGCATCCGCGAACACGTTTCCCACTGTATCCTGTGCGGCAAGTGCCTTCAGGCCTGTCCTCTGTTGCGGGCCACGGGCCGCGAGGAGCTGGGCCCGCGCTCCAAGTCAGACCTCTGCCGGGTCCTGGCCGAGGACCCGGACAAGCTCTCCGAGACGGACGCCGCCAAACTGGCCGGACTCTGCCTGGGCTGCGGGCGGTGCCGTGAGGTCTGCTCCCAGGGCCAGGACGTGCCCGGCCTGGTGGCTGCCCTGCGGGGGGCGCACCCCGATTTCAGGTCATGGCTGTGGAAGACCTGGCTGACCCGAGCCCGGCAACTCTGGTCGCCCGGCTCCAAGGCCGCCGCCCTCATTCCCGAGCGGTTCCGCACCGAAAAGCTCGGCCCCATGCTCAAGATGCTCGCGGGCATGACCGGCGGGCCGGGGTTGGACCCCTTCCTGACGCCCGAGGTCTTCCCGGACACGTATCGCGGCGAGAAGCTGCTTCTGTTCGCGGGCTGCACGGCCAACTATGTCCAGGGCCGCTGGCTCATGGCCGCCCTGAAGCTGCTGGACGGCCTGGGCGCGGCGGTCCTGCCCGGGCACTTCGACTGTTGCGGCTCGGGCCTCAAGGGGGCGGGGTTCGGCGACGAGGCAGACAAGATGGCCGAGCACAACGTGGCGGTCTGGCGCGAGGCCGGACGGCCGCGCGTGGCCGTGTTCTGCGCCTCCTGCCTGGCCGGGCTGCGGGCTTACGACCGGTTTGAATCCGAGGCGGAAAAGGCGCGGTGGGTCGACTCCCTCCTGCCTCTGTCGGTCGCTGTACGGGATATTGAATTCATGATATCCGATAATGCGCCGGAGCGGCTCGGCTACCATCACCCGTGCCACGCGGGCAAGGACGACCCGGACCGCGCCTTGATTCGGGCGGTTCTGGGGAGTCGGCTGGCCGCATCCACGGACAGGGAATGTTGCGGCTTCGGCGGGGTCATGCGTCTGGCCGCGCCCGGCTTGACCGAGCCGGTCAACCGGCAGTGCTGGGAGGCGCTTCGCGGCGCGGACATGGTCCTTTCGGGCTGTTCCGCTTGCCTGGCCCAGCTCTCGGCTACCGCCCCGGATTCTGTTGAGGTGGGCCACTGGCTTGAAATCATAAGGTAGATTATATGTCGGACAAGATTTCGCCGTGGGCTGTCGCCCGGGAGGCCGTGGTCCTGAGCTGGCGGCGTAAGTGGACGTTTTTCGGACTGTCGCTGGTCGTCCTCGCGCCGATGCTGGCGGTCATGGGCTTGGCGAGTTCCTGGCGCGGTCCGGGCGTGGCTCTGGCGTTTTGCCTCCACATCCTGGCGTCGCTCTTCTTGATGACCACGGCCAACCATCTGGCCGTGACCATGCAGCGCGGGGCTGGCGCGGCCCTGCCGCATCCCTTCTGGCCGACCATGGGCCGGGTCTTTGTCCGGGGGCTGGTCCTCGTGGCCGTGGTCTTCGGCGTCCTGCTTGTGGCCGGAATTCCGATAGGCGCCCTGGCCTATTCGTCCCTGTCCCATGACTCCGCCGGTCCGGCCGGGCTGAGTCCGGCCCTGTTTGCGCTGTTCGCCATTGCGGGGAGCGTCGTCTATGCCTTTCTCTTCGGTCTGTTCCTGCGGCTCATGGTCATGATTCCCGGCGCGGCCGTGGGCCGCGTGGTCGGGGTGCGCGAAGCCTTGGCCCTGACCCGGGGCCACGCCTGGCGCATGTTCTGGTCCACAATGATCGTGGCGCTGCCGGTCATGATCCTGACCGGGCTCTTCGAGGTCTTCATCGCCACTTCCGCCACGGACGGCGAGATTGGCGCGGGCGTCATCCTGCTGTTTCTTTTCCTGCTGGTCTTCGACCTGTTCGTCTGGATCGTCATGCTGGTTATGAACGCGGTCTGGTACGAGAAGCTGTGCCTGCGGATGCATACCGCCCGGGACGGTTCCGGGCCCGCGTTTGCCTTCGCGCCCGCGCCCGACCCGCGCGCCGGTTCCGGTGTGGGGCCCTATGCGGACCTGCCCGACGACATGACCGGCGGAAAATAGCCCGTGTCGGGCGTCCCCTGGTTCCTGCGCCTGGAGGCGGTGTGGAATAGCGATTGGCGGCAGGTCGCCGGGGCGCTTCGCGATGCCCAGCGTCATGTCGGCGCCCACCCGTTGTCCTTCGGCGGCTTTGTCCTGGCATGGCTCGTACCGCTGCTGCCCTGGACGGCCTGGCTGCCGGTATCCTTTTTTCTGCAATCCGGGGAGTCCCGAACGTCCCTGGCGCTCGTCGTCTGGGCCCATTCCTTCTGTGCCCTGGCGGTCGAGGCGGCGATCTGCCTGTTCCTGTTTCGGCAATATGTCCTCGCGGTCCGGGGCGGCGGGGAGGCGCTTTTCGCAAAAGGCCTGCGGCGATGGGGCCGGAGCCTGCCGTTTTTCTTGGGCGCATATGCCGTCCATTGGGGGGCGGGTATGGCCCTGGCTCTGTCGCTTCCCCTGTTTTCTGCGCCGGAAGCGGGACTCTCGTGGGCTGTGATGACCTTGAAATGGCAATTGGTGGAATTTTTCGCACGCCTGCCCGTGTTCTGGATCGTCTGCCGGTTCGGCGGCGCACCGGGGGCGGTCGCCGCGGGGGACGATCCGGCCATGCGGCGGGCCTGGGGGATGACCGCCGGGCGCACTCGCGTCCTCCTGTACACCTGCCTGCTGTGGTTCCTGGTGCAACGCACCCTGCCCGGCTTCGCCGTTTTCCCCCTATATGAGCTGGCGGGCCGGGCCCTGTCCGTTCCGGTGGATTGGCTGTTCTGGTTCCGGCAGCTGTACGCGGCGGCCGTGTGGGCGTTTTTCACGTTGGTCGGCGCGGCCTGGTACGAACGGTTGCGTCCGTCGGAGCCTGGGGCGGAATCGCCGCGCGCGTAACCGTATTTCCCGTCCTGCCCGGCCCTTTTACGCCCGGCCCGCTTTATGCTATTCCTGTCCGCGCCGGGGCAAAAGAGGGTTTGTCACGCGATTGTCGCGTTGACTTTCCCTTTTCCGACTTTATCATGCGTTACAGCGTCCGCGGCCGCGCATTCCGGCCGCCAAAGATTTCCTGGAGAATCCATACATGCTCAAAATGCTCTTCGGTTCAAAGAACGACCGATACCTCAAGAAACTCAAGCCGATCATCGCGCAGGTCAATGCGCTTGAACCGGAGATGCTGGCCCTGTCCGACATTGATTTCCCGGCCAAAATCGCGGCCTGGAAGGGACAGGTGGCCGCAGGCGAGAAGACCCTGGACGACCTGCTGCCCGAATGTTTCGCTCTGGTCCGCGAGGCGGGCAAGCGCGCCTTCGACCCGCCCATGCGCCACTTCGACGTCCAGCTCATCGGCGGCATCGTCCTGCACCAGGGCAAGATCGCCGAGATGAAGACCGGCGAGGGCAAGACCTTGGTCGCCACCCTGGCCGTGGTCCTCAACGCCTTGTCCGGCAAGGGCGTGCACGTGGTTACGGTCAACGACTACCTGGCCAAGCGCGACGCCGAGTGGATGGGGCAGCTGTACAACTTCCTCGGCCTGACCGTGGGCGTCATCGTCCACGGCCTGAACGACCAGGAGCGCCAGGAGGCCTACCGGGCGGACATCACCTACGGGACCAACAACGAGTTCGGCTTCGACTACCTGCGCGACAACATGAAGTTCTACAAGGAACAACTGGTCCAGCGCCCGCTGAATTTCGCCATCGTCGACGAAGTGGACTCCATCCTTATCGACGAGGCCCGGACCCCGTTGATCATCTCCGGCCCGGGCGAGAAGTCCTCGGGCCTGTACCGCCGCGTGGACGCCATCGTGCCCCAGCTGGTCAAGTCCAGCCCCACGGACCCCGAGGACAAGGACGCCGTGCCCGATGGCGATTTCGTCCTGGACGAGAAGACCAAGTCCATTACCCTGACCGACGCGGGCGTGGAGAAGATCGAGGGGCTGCTCGGCGTGGACAATCTGTTCGACCCGCAGAACATCGCGCTCCAGCACCACGTGCTCCAGGCGGTCAAGGCGCACCACTGCTTCCAGCGCGACGTGGAATACATCGTCAAGGACGACCAGGTGGTTCTGGTGGACGAATTCACCGGCCGCCTCATGCCGGGCCGCCGTCTGTCCGACGGGCTGCACCAGGCCATCGAGGCCAAGGAAAACGTCAAGGTCGAGGCCGAGAACCAGACGCTGGCGTCCATCACCTTCCAGAACTATTTCCGCATGTACGAGAAGCTGGCGGGCATGACCGGCACGGCCGACACCGAGGCCGTGGAGTTCCAGCAGATCTACGGGCTTGAGGTCATCGTCATCCCGACCAACATGCCCATGGTCCGCGCGGACAACCCGGACTCCATCTACAAGACCCAGGAAGAGAAATACAAGGCCATCGCTGCGGATATCGAGGATTGTTACCGGCGCGGCCAGCCCACCCTGGTGGGCACGGTCTCCATCGAGAAGTCCGAGTTGCTCTCCAATCTGCTGACCAAGCGCAAGGTCCCGCACAACGTGCTCAACGCCAAGCAGCACGAGCGCGAGGCCGAGATCGTTCTGGAAGCGGGCCACAAGGGCAAGGTGACCATCGCCACCAACATGGCTGGGCGTGGTACGGACATCAAGCTTGGCGAGGGCGTCCGAGAACTGGGCGGCCTGCATATCATCGGCACCGAGCGACACGAGTCCCGGCGCATCGACAACCAGTTGCGCGGCCGCGCGGGCCGTCAGGGCGACCCGGGTTCCTCCCGCTTCTATCTGGCGCTCGACGACGACCTCATGCGCCTGTTCGGCTCCGACCGTCTCAAGAACATCATGGAGAAGCTCGGGCTGGAGGACGGCATGGCCATCGAGAACAAGATGGTCAGCAACGCCATCGAGAAATCCCAGACCCGCGTGGAAGGGCATCACTACGAGATCCGCAAGCAGCTCCTCGAATACGACGACGTCATGAACCAGCAGCGCGAGGCCATCTACGGCCTGCGGCGCGAACTCATGGAGTCCAAGGAAGTCGAGCCCATCGCCATGGAGTACGCCGACGACCTCCTGGGCGACATCCTTGAACCCGCCCTGGACATGAAGGGCGGCACGGACAAGGAGACCCGGGAATCTGTGCGGGCCCGCCTTGAGGAAGTCTTCAATTTTGAGCGGTTCCCCGACTGGGCCAAGTCCGATCTGCCGGACATGGACCAGGCCCGCAAATGGATGGACGAGATCTTCGCCTACCTGCGCGCCTCCACCGGCGAACACTACCAGGAGATTCTGCGCTATTTCCTGCTCGATTCCCTGGATCGCAACTGGAAGGAACACCTGCTGAACATGGACCATCTGCGCGACGGTATCGGCCTGCGCGGCTATGGTCAGAAGGACCCCAAGCAGGAATACAAGCGCGAGGGTTTCGAGCTCTTTTCCGAGCTGATCTACACCATCAAGGAGAACGCCCTGCGTTCCTTCTCCCACTTGCGCATCCAGGCCGAGGTCAGTGACGAAGAGTTCAAGCACGAGGACACGGACGATCTCCAGTACACGGACAGCGAGTCCGCCCAGGAGAAGAAGCCGGCCACGGTACGCAAGGACGCCAAGATCTCGCGCAACGCCCCCTGCCCCTGCGGCAGCGGCAAGAAGTACAAGAAGTGCTGCGGGGCTTGATCCCCGGGCGCGGCATGCCGCTATTCAGACCCGGCCCGGCGCACGCCGCGCCGGGTCTTTTTTTGCGCTCCGAACGGGCTGGGCGTTCTTGCCTTCGCCCGGGCGACGGTGTATCCCACGCGGCATGTTCCGCGCCCTCGCCATTCTTCTGATATTGCTCTGCAGCGCGCCCTGCGCCCTGGCCGACACCAGTCTGACCATGGGCGACGAGCCCGGTTTTCTGCTGGCCGCGCCCAGCAATGTGAACCAGAACCTGCAATTGCAAGGGGACATGAGCTGGGTGGGCGAAGCGGATTTCTCCAACGGCCTGGGTCGCGTGTCCGTGACCAGCGCCTCCATCTCCGCAGATTACTACATCTTTCATCTGTCCTACACACTCGACGACTTCCAGTGGACCGGAAAATCCGAGTTGGGCCGCCGGTTCGACTCCGGGTCCGCGGTCACTCCGTGGGAGTCGCTTCAGAACGTCACCGCTCAAGCCAGGATGTTCAACAACCGGTTGGGGGACAATTGGCGGTACTGGTTCAACGGGGAAGTGGACGCCTCCTACGAGAAGACCCTCCCGGGGGCCCTGGGCGTGGGTTTCGACGGCGGCGTGGCCTATGACTTTTGGGACGGCTGGATGCTCGGCATCACCGCCCGGACCGTGGCCCTGTCGGCCCTGAGCCGCGACCTGTTCGGCGATGTGGAGTTCGGCCTGGCCGTGGCCGTGTCGCAGAAGACCCTGCGCCGGACGCTCCAATCCGTGGGCCTGATCAAGGACGGCAAGTCGGGCTCGGAAAACATCGGCCTGAACTTCGCCCTTACCACCCAGGACAAGACCTATCGGCTGGCCTCGGACAATCCGCTCTACAGCAACGGCTATCTCGGCGTGGTTCACTCCAAGGTCGGCGTTTACCTGGACTACCTGCCCAACAAGGCCCTGACCTTCAGCATCGGGCCTGAATATCATTATAATCGGAAGTACAAGCTGTACAACAAGACGGGGTCGTACAAGTCGTCTCACGACCTGGACAACGCGCTGGGCGGCTACGCCCGGATTCTCTGGCGGTTCTGACCGGAATCAGTCCGTTGGAGCGAGTTGCTCGCCGCCCCCGGTTCCCATCCGCCAACGGGCCGCGTCGGCTGGCTCGGAACCGCTGCCGAGGACCTTGCGGGCCAGGGTCCAGACTTCGTCCATCTCCCCGGGGGTGAGGGCATAGCCCCGATCCAGGATATAGGCCTCCAGGGCAGGCCGGTCCTGAATGGTCATGGCTTCGCGGATCATCTCCTGGTCGGCCAGGGCGTCGCCCATCAGCCGCGATAGTTCGTCTCTGCTCATGGTAGGTCCTCCGTCACTTCACCTTGACACAGGTGATGCTGTTCTTGGGCGAACCCTCGACGATGCGGTCGCTGTAGACCATATAGACGAGGACGTCCCGTTTCTGATCGTAGAACCGGACCACCTGCATGGATTTGAAGACCAGAGAGGTGCCCTTCTTGAAGACCTTTTCGCCGTCGGACTTGCCGTTTTTGACCCGTTCGGGCACGTGGATGTCGCCGGTGGCCAGGCACATGATCGAGGCGTCGGACGGGTCCTCCGCCACGCCGATCATGCCCTTGACCCCGCCTTTGCGCGCCCGGCTCAGGTAGCAGGTCACGCCGTCCACGTCCGGGTCGTCGAAGGCTTCCAGCATGATGTCGTCGTCCCTGGAGAACATGTGGAAGACCGTGTCCACGCTGCCGATGACCTCCGACGCCACGGGTGCGGGAAATACCGCACACAGGAGCAGGGCGAGCAGGAGCGTGCGGATCGTCCCGGTCCACCGTCTTTTCCGGCGAGTCTTAAGAAAGTCTAGAGTACTCATTCGAATTGCCTATCAATACAAGTTCAAGAAAGCAAGAATGATTATTCTCATCCGATTCTTGACCTCGGCGGGCCGATAGTGTGGAGTAGGGCCGATGCCCATAGAGACCGGAATGTTCGATGGATTGGGGGCCTCATACGAGGATGGCAGCAAAGCGGCCCTGCTTTCGGCCATAGCCCGAAGCGCCGAAGAGTTGACCTCGGGCAAGGGCTGGCCCGAAGGCGTCAACGACCTGCTGGCCGCATTGGGGCGCGTCACCGGCGTGAGCCGGGTGTGGATTTTTCAGACCGTGGCCCTGACCCCGACCCACATTACCCAGAATTACGCCTTCGAGTGGGCGGCCGAGCCCCGTTACCGGCAGATCGGCATGCCCATGTTCTCCATGTTCACCAACCCCATCGACCAGCCCGGCTACAGGGAACTGATCCAAAGCCGCCGGAACGGGGAATGGCAGAAGATCCTGACCCGCCACCTGGTCCCGGGTTGGCTGTTTGACAGCCAGACCTTGCAGGGAATCAAGTCCATGCTGACCATCCCGGTCATGGTCGATGACGAGTGGTGGGGAACCCTGGGGTTCGACGACTGCGAGCGCGAATACGACTGGACCGACGTGGAGATCGCCCTGCTGCGCACGGCGGCCTATCTCATATCCAACGCCGTGCTTCGCGACCGGCTTTCCGCCAAGCGCAAGCAGTTCGACATCCTGCGCCGGATCACCGACAGCTCGGCCTGGTCCTTCGACTTCACCACCGGCCAGGTGTGGTGCGCGGCTGAACTCATTCATTCCATGCCCATGCCCGCCGAGAACATTTACCTTTCCCTGCGCGCCGGGCTCCGCCTGCTCCATCCCCCGGATCGGCATGCGCTGCTCAGGTCCGTGCGCGATCACATGCTCGGGAACAAGGACGTCTTCCGCCAGGACCTTCGCCTGGTCACGGACTGTGGCGACCTTCGTTGGGTGGAACTTGTCGGCAACCTTCGGCGCAGCGGCAACGGTCGGCCCGAGCAGCTCGCGGGTATCGCCGTGGACATTCGGGCGCGCAAGCAGGAAGAGGAGCGGCTTCGGGAGGAGGCGGGCACCGACCCGCTGACCGGGGTGCTCAACCGGCGCATGTTCTGGCGTGAAATGCAAGCCCAGCTGGATCTGGCCGTGGACCAGGGCGACCCTTTCGCCCTGCTCGTGCTGGACATCGATCATTTCAAGATCCTGAACGACAACTACGGCCACGGCGTGGGCGACGTGATTTTGCGCGGCTTTGCCGAGCGCTGCGCCTCGGCCGTGCGCAGCCAGGACCTCGTCGCCCGTATGGGCGGCGATGAGTTCGTCATCCTCCTGCCCGGCAAGCGCTGCCGGGCCGCCCGCAACGTGGCCGAGCGCATCCTGGAGAACGTGGCCTCCGCCCCGTTCCCTGTGGATGCCCGGGATCACCAGGTCACGGCCAGCATCGGCCTGTACATTCACGACGGTTCCCTGTCCACTCCGGCCCGGGTCTTCGAGCGCGCGGACGAGGCCTTGTATCGGGCCAAGCGTCAGGGCCGCAACCGGCTGGCCGAGGCCGGGGAGTGCCTTTGCGCGGAGTGACCGGTCCCGGTTTCAGGAACGGAAAATGAAATAGACCGCCCCGAGTAGGCAGAACGCGGCCCACAGGTAATCGAGCTTGAGGGGCTGGTGCATGTACAGCAGGCAGAACGGCGCGAACACGGCCAGGGCGATGACCTCCTGCATGATCTTGAGCTGCGGCAGGGTCATGGTGGTGTAGCCCAACCGGTTGGCCGGGACCTGGATCAGGTATTCGAACAGGGCGATGCCCCAGCTTACGAGGGCCGCCACGTACCATGGACGCTGGTTCAGCTCCTTGAGATGGGCATACCAGGCGAAGGTCATGAATACGTTGGACGCGGTCAGCAGCAGGGCGGTATAAAGGGGAATGCGCATGGACACCTCGACGGGAAAGGGTACCCGACTCGCCGGGCCCGGGCGACGGTAGGGCGGACCGGCCTCGCAGTCCAGCGAAATCCGCACGGCGCGGCGATTTTATCGGGTCCAAAGTCCTCGACGAACGGTTCGGCGCATGGTACGAATCCCGAAAAAAGAGAGGGGCTTTCAGGTTTCTCCCTTTTCCCCGCCCGGCTATACCCTGACTATGTTGGTCAAGGCCATTTCCCACCGGGCGGTTTTTCCTTTGACGACCGGGAGTATGTTCTCATGGACAAGTACGACAAGCAGGCATTGCAGGTGGCCAAGGAAGTGGTCATCAAATTCATCGAGGTGGGGCGCATCTCCCCCTCCAATTTCGGTCAGAATTTCGACGTCATCTACAAGGACATCATGCGCACCATCACCGGCGTGACCGCCGGGGACGGCTCGCGCGCCGCGATCATCGAGGACGAGGCCGAATAATGGCCCGCCCCGAATGCGCGTCCCACACCGGAGCTTCCACCCATGCCGAGCACGGCAAGAGGGTGGCGGACATGTTCGGCCGCATCGCCGGGTGGTATGACTTTCTGAACCACGCCCTGTCCGGGGGCCAGGATATCTACTGGCGCTATCGGTTGGCCCGGGCGGCCCGCCCCGAGCCGGGCGGCATGGTCCTGGACCTGGCCGCCGGAACCATGGACGTGTCCGTGGAGCTGCTGCGGCAGTACCCGGACTGCAAGGTGGCGGCCCTTGATTTCACCCTGCCCATGCTTGAGAACGGCAAGGCCAAGAAATTGAGGCACGGCCGTGAAGAGCGCATCTTTCCGGTCCAGGCGGACGGCCGCAACCTGCCCTTGCCGGACGAATGCATGGCCGCGGCCACCATCGCTTTCGGCATCCGCAACATCCTGCCCCGCGCGGAGGCCTATGCCGAGTTCCTGCGGGTTCTCAAGCCCGGAGCGCGGCTGTGCATCCTTGAATTCGGCACCGGGTCCAAGCGGGTCTGGAAGGGATTGTACAATTTCTACCTGGACAAGGTCCTGCCGTTTATCGGCGACCGCATTTCCGGCGATCCCGTCGCGTACCGTTATCTGGCCGAGACCATAAAAACGTTTCCCGACGAACGGGCCCTGGGGTTGGAACTGCTTGAAGCGGGTTTCGAGCGGGTCTACAACGTGCCCATGATGTCCGGCATCGTCTACCTGCACGTGGCGGAAAAGCCATCCGGCGAACCGGCCTCGGAGCCGGTCGCGAACGAGCCTGCGATTCCCGCGAAAAAGGCCCCCACCCCCAAATCCCCGGCAAAGGGGGCTTCCTCGGAGAAGGTCTCCGTAAAGAAGGCGGCCCCGAAACGGTCCGCGTCGAAGACGGCGAAGGCCTCCCCGGGAAAGAAGAAGGCGCCGAAAGGAACGGCCGTGGGGAAATCCGCGAAAAGGGGGTAGCGTGGCGGAATGCCGATTTCCGGGGAACGCCCCGGGGGTTCTGGACAGCCCGCCCGTTATGGGGATAAGGAGCGGCCGAACGAGATGATCAGCAGGCCGAGAATGATGGCCACGAGGCCGACGAAGCGCAGGAATTTGGGCGGCTGGACAGCCAATCGCGCCAGCAGTCCGGGCATGCGCTCGGCGAACAGGAAGTAAAGGACGCCTTCGAGTACCAGGGCCAACCCCATGGCGGCGAAGAGCAGCGGCCAGTCGATGTTCATGGTGTGCAGTAAGCCACAGAACCCGGTTGGTGTCCACCCATGGAATAAAGGAGTACGGAATGGATATGGTTAATTTCGAGCGGTTGCAGGCCAAAGAGGATGCCATCGCCGTGATCGGTTTGGGATATGTCGGCCTGCCCCTGGCTGTGGCGTTGGGCCGTCATTTCAAGGTGATCGGCGTGGATGTGTCGGAACGGCGCGTGGCCGAGTTGAAACTGCGCATCGACCGGACCAACGAGGTGGACTTCGACACCGTGGGCGACGACGTGGACCTGACCCTGACCTCGGATCTCACCAGTCTGGCCAATGCCCGGCTCATCCTGGTGGCCGTGCCCACGCCCATCGACGAATTTCGTTCCCCGGACCTGAGCCCCGTGCGCGGGGCCACCGCCTCGGTGGGCATGTATCTCCAGCCCGGTTCCGTGGTGGTCTATGAATCCACGGTCTACCCCGGCCTGACCGAAGAGGTCTGCGTGCCCATTCTGGAGACCGAGTCCGGGCTCAAGTGCGGCTCCGACTTCTGCGTGGGCTATTCGCCCGAGCGCATCAACCCGGGCGACAAGGTCCATCGGCTGGAGACCATCACCAAGATCGTGGCCGGACAGGACGCGGCCACCGGCAAGCTGCTCCAGCAGGTTTACGGCACCGTGGTCCAGGCGGGCACCCACCTGGCTCCGGACATCCGCACGGCCGAAGCCGCCAAGGTGATCGAGAACACTCAGCGCGACTTGAACATCGCCCTCATGAACGAGCTGGCCCTGATATTCGAGACCATGGGCATCGATACTCTGGACGTGCTCGAAGCCGCGGGCACCAAGTGGAATTTCCTGCCGTTCCGGCCCGGCCTGGTGGGCGGACACTGCATCGGCGTGGACCCGTACTACCTGACCTTCAAGGCCCAGGCCCTGGGGTTGCATCCTCACGTCATCCTGGCCGGCCGCGAGATCAACGACAACATGGGCAAATTCATCGCCGAGGCGACCATCAAGAAGCTCATCCGGAACGACCACAAGATCATGGGCGCCCGCGTGGGTGTGCTCGGCCTGACTTTCAAGGAGAACGTGCCCGACCTGCGCAACACCCGGGTGGTGGATATCCTGGCCGAACTCGCCGACTACGGCGTGGATGTGCTGGTTCATGACGCCCAGGCCGACCCCGAGGAGGCCCGGCGGGAGCTGGGCGTGACTCTGCGCTCGCTGGACGAGTTCCGCGACCTGGACGCCCTGATCCTGGCCGTGCCGCACGAGGCCTACCGGTCCATCGCGGTCAAGGAGCTGAAGGGCTGGTTCGCGGACCCGGCCAAGGCGCTGGTGGTGGACGTCAAGGGGTTCTTCGACCGGGCCGAGCTTGCGGCCGAGGCCGTGGCCTACTGGCGACTGTAGGACGGACGGCATGATCCTGGTCCTTACCGCCACGGCCAACGAGATGCGGGCCGCCTTCCCGAAGGGGCCTGTCCCGGGCCAGGGCGGAACGGCCGAATATGGATTCGGCGGCCGCGACCTGCTCCTGGGCGTGACCGGCGTGGGGCTGGTCAACACGGCCCTGTGCGCCGGGCGGTGGCTGACCCGGCCGGACGTGGACGGGGTGGTCGCCCTGGGCATCGCCGGGGGATACGATCTGGGCGAGACGCCCATGGGCGGCATCTGCTTCGCCTGGCAGGAAACCTGGCCCGAGTACGGGCTGCTGGACGAGGAAGGCGCGGCCGATCCCAAGGGGCTCGGTTTCGCCCACGGCGAGGCCGACGGGCAGAAAATTTGGAACCGGCTCAAGCTTTCGCCGGTCCGTGACGCGAAGCGCATGGGCCTGACTCTGGGCCGGAACTGGCTGCGCGCGACGGGCGTGACCGTGTCCGGCGTGACCGGGACCCCGGAACGGGCGGGCTGGCTCAAGCTCTCCTGCAACGGGCAGATGGAGAACATGGAGGGATTCGGCGCGGCCTATGCGGCCGTTGTCGGCGGGCTTCCCTTCCTGGAGGTGCGGGCCATCTCCAACCTGGTGGGTTCCCGCGAGCCCGAGGACTGGGATCTGAAGGGCGCGCTGCGGTCGCTCTCCGAAGCGACGGGGACGCTATTCGCCGCGTAATACGGGGCTTGCCCCGCAACCAGCAACCTGACATAGTACGCACATATGGACCAACTTCTGCCTTACTTCCAACGGGAACTTCCCGGGATCAATGACTTTCTGGAGCACGAGGCCGACCAGCTCAACGGGCTGGTCCGGGATGTCGCCAAGCACATCATCGGTTCCGGCGGCAAGCGCATCCGGCCCATGCTTACACTCCTGTTCGCCCGGGCGCTCGGTTACGACCGGGACGACTACCTGGACATCGCCTGCGCTCTGGAATTGCTCCACTCGGCCACCCTGCTGCACGACGATTACCTGGACGATGCCGAGCTCCGGCGCGGCCGGGACGCCGCCCATTTGGTTTTCGGCCGGACCGAGACCATTCTGGCGGGGGACGCGCTGCTCGCCCTGGCCAACGCGATGGGCGCGCGCTACGGCAATCCCCGGCTGTCCTGGCTGCTCGCCAAAGGCATTATGGAGACGGCCGTGGGCGAGATTGAGGAGATAGAGTTTTCGCGCAATCCGTCGCTCGACCGCGAGACGTACATGCGCATCATCATCGGCAAGACCGCACGGCTCATCGAGTGTGCCTGCCGGTGCGGCGCGGCCCTGGCCGGGGGGACTCCCGAACAGGAAGACGCGGCGGGCGAGTTCGGCCTGAACGTGGGCATCGCCTTTCAGTTGGTGGACGACGCCCTGGATTACGCATCGCCCACGTCCGAGACCGGCAAGCCCGAGGGCGGCGACCTTCGGGAGGGCAAGATCACCCTGCCGCTCATCCTGCTTATGGAGGAGGGCGACGAGGCCGGGGCCGAGGTTCTGCTGGAGGCCCTGAAAGAAGGCAGTCTGAGCGAGGCTCAGAGCCGCGATGTCCTGGAGCAGGTGCGAGAGGGAGGCTATTCGGAGAAGACCCGCGAGGAAGCCGCCCGATACATCGAAAAGGCCAAGGCGTGCCTGGACGGGTACGAGCCCGGCGACGAGTTGACCGTGCTCCGGCAGGCCGCGGATTTTGTACTGACCCGAACCAAGTGATTTTCAAGGCCGGTCCGGAACGGAGACCGGCCTTTCCGCTTTTTCATACCGAGAGGAGAGACCAGATATGCTTTGTCGTGTGATCGTTGGACTGAAGGAAGGCGTCCGGGACGTGCTCGGCGAGAAAATCGCCCGCAAGATCAGAAGCGAGCTCGGCATGGACGTGGAGGATGTCCGCATCGTCAACGTCTTCACCCTGGAAGGCGTGAGCGAGGAGCAGGTGGGGCTGGTCGTCGAACGGGCCGCCCTGCATGACCCGGTCCTGCACGAAGTGTCGCTCGAACCGCTCGCCCGCGACTTCGACTGGATCATCGAAGTGGGCTTCCGGCCCGGCGTGACGGACAACGAGGGGCGCACCGCCCGCGAGATCCTGGGCGTGGTCCTGGGGTTGTCCAAGGCCGAGCGCGAGGGGATCAAGGTCTACACTTCGCGGCAATATCTCATCCAGGCCGACATGGACGAGGCGGGCGCGCGTCGTATTGCCAGGGACCTCCTGGCCAACGAGCTCATCCAGCGCTTCGAATACAAGTCCGCCGCCCAATGGGCCTCGGACCCCGGTTTCGCGGCCAAGGCCGCCCGGGTCACGGGCCAGGCCTCGGACGCGGTGGCCGTCATTCCCCTGGCCTCCATGTCCGACGGCGAACTCACGGATTTCTCCAGGGCCAACACCCTGGCCCTGTCGCTTCGGGAGCTGCACGACATCCGCGCCTATTTCGCGGACCCGGCGGTCCGGGCCGAGCGGGAACGGATCGGTCTTGCCGCCGATCCCACGGACGCCGAGATCGAAGTTCTGGCCCAGACCTGGTCCGAGCACTGCAAGCACAAGATCTTTTCGGCGAAAATCGAGTACGAGAATACCGAGACCGGCAAGACCGTCGAATATTCGAGCCTGTACAAGACCTTCATCCAGAATTCCACCAAGCAGATCCGGGCGCGCAACGCGGCCTTCCGCGAGGGTGGCGACTACTGCCTGTCGGTTTTCAAGGACAATGCGGGCGTGATCAAGTTCTCCGAGTCCATCAACGTCTGCGTCAAGATGGAGACCCACAACTCTCCGTCCGCCCTGGATCCTTACGGCGGGGCCCTGACCGGCATCGTGGGCGTGAACCGCGATCCCATGGGCACCGGCATGGGGGCGAATCTGCTGTGCAACACCGACGTCTTCTGCTTCGCCTCCCCGTTCCACGAGGGCGAGCTGCCGCCCCGGCTGCTGCACCCGCGCCGCGTGTTCGAGGGCGTGCGCGAGGGCGTGGAGCACGGCGGCAACAAGTCCGGTATTCCCACGGTCAACGGGTCCATCGTCTTTGACGAGCGCTACCTGGGCAAGCCCCTGGTCTATTGCGGGACCATCGGGACCATGCCGGTCACGGTCTCCGGCCATCCGTCCTACGAGAAATGCGCCCTGCCCGGCGACGTCATCGTCATGTCCGGCGGCCGCATCGGCGCGGACGGCATTCACGGCGCCACGTTCTCCTCCGAGGAACTGCACGAGGGTTCCCCGGCCACGGCGGTCCAGATCGGCGATCCCATCACCCAGCGCAAGATGTACGATTTCCTTATGCGCGCCCGCGACCTCGGCCTGTACCACGCCATCACCGACAACGGGGCGGGCGGCCTGTCCTCCTCCGTGGGCGAGATGGCCGAGGATACCGGCGGCTTCGACATGGATCTGAAAAAGGCCCCGCTCAAGTACGACGGGTTGCGCCCTTGGGAAATTCTCATTTCCGAGGCCCAGGAACGCATGACCATGGCCGTGCCCCCGGACAAGCTCGACGAATTCATGCGTTTGTCCGAGGAAATGGACGTGGAGTCCACGGCGCTGGGCACCTTCACCGACTCGGGCAAGTACCTGGTCCGTTACGGCGACAAGCTGGTCACCTGCCTGGACATGGAATTCCTGCACCACGGCGTGCCGCAGATGGAACTCAAGGCCGTCTGGAAGCGGCCCGAGATCGCCCAGGATGCCGTGCCCGTGGCCGAGGACCAGGATGCGCTGCTCCGGTCCATGCTCGGCCGGCTGAACATTTGCTCCAAGGAATACGTGGTCCGGCAGTACGACCATGAGGTCCAGGGCAAGTCCGCGGTCAAGCCCATGGTCGGCGTGCTCGGCGACGGACCGTCCGACGCGGGCGTCATCCGGCCCGAGTACGGCTCGGACAGGGGACTGGTCGTGTCCCACGGCATCTGCCCGCAGTTTTCGGATTTCGACACCTACTGGATGATGGCCAACGCCATCGACGAGGCCGTGCGCAACGCCGTGGCCGTGGGCGGCGACGTCCGCTACATGGCGGGCGTGGACAACTTCTGCTGGTGCGACCCGGTCCAGTCCGAGTCCACCCCGGACGGCCACTACAAGCTGGCCCAGCTGGTTCGCGCCAACCAGGCCCTGGCCCATTACTGCCTGGGCTTCGGCGTACCCTGCGTGTCCGGCAAAGATTCCATGAAGAACGATTACAAGGGCGGCGGGCGCAAGATCTCCATCCCGCCGACCGTGCTCTTCTCGGTCATCGGCGTCATCCCGGACGTGAACAAGTGCCTGACCTCGGACTTCAAGAAGCCCGGCGACCTCATCTACATGCTCGGCCTGACCCGGTCCGAAATGGGCGGCAGCGAGATCGCCGCCGAACTCGGCTTCTCCGACGCCCGCGTGCCCCAGGTGGATCTGCTGACCGCCAGAAAACGTTATGAGACCGTGTTCGCGGCTGCCGGGGAAGGGCTGATCACCGCTTGCCACGACTGCTCGGACGGCGGACTGGCCGTGGCTCTTGCCGAGATGTGCATCGGCGGGCGGCTGGGCGCGGAAGTGGACCTGGACGAGGTACCGGCCTGCGGCGAGCTCAATGTGACGGGCCTGCTCTACGCCGAGTCGGCCAGCCGGCTGCTGGTCACCGTGGCCCCGGCCGACCGCGATCGGTTCGAGGCCCTGTTCTCCGGACAGGCCTGTGCCTGGATCGGCAATGTCTCCGAGGAACCCGCTCTGACCGCCTCCCTGGGCGATGAGAAAATTCTGGACGCGAACGTGGAGGGACTGGCCACCGCCTTCAAGAAGACCCTGGCCTGGTAGCAGGCCTTACGGATCAATCTTTATACGCCAACCCTTTACCAATAGTGAATAAGTCTCTATAGTGACGAGGTATTTGACCTGGCCGGGGTGAGGGTGCCCGGCCGGTTGCGGCACCGGGTCATATAGCTATGGGGGTTGGTTCATGTTCAATCGAGCGTTGTGGATCAAGGGCTGCTGTGCGTTTTCGCTGGCGGCTCTTGCCGTGTGCATTTTCCTGACGGACACCGGAGGGGCGAATTCCGGCCGGTATGTTGGGGCCGAATCATGCGGCGAATGTCACGAACGGGAATACGGCAACTACAAAAAATTTGCGAAGAAGGCCCATTCCGGGGCGTCCGTCAAAATCATGATGGGCGACCTGACCAAAGAGGAATTGGTCGAGTGTTACGGCTGCCACATGACCGGGTACGGGCAGCCGGGAGGGTTCGTCAGCTTCGAACAGACTCCCAATATGGCCCAGGCCGGGTGCGAGGTTTGCCACGGGCCGGGATACGACCATGTGGAGTCCGGGGGCGACCCGGAGTTGATCAAGCGCGATCTGACCCTGGATGACTGCCATGTCTGCCACAACCCGGAACGGGTCGAGGCCTTTGACTTCAAGCCGCTGTTGTACGGCGGCGCGCACTAGGAGGGCGTATGGACAATTTCATCACGCGCTCGCTGGGCGTTAAACTCATTCTTCTCTCGTCTCTGCTGACCATCCTGGCCTTTGCCGGGCTGTTCGCCTACAGCTCCATATCCACCAAAGACCACACTCTCCATGAGGTGGCCGTGGCCGCGGAGCGGGTGGCGGATATGCTGTATATCGCCATTGAAGATCCCATGGCCAAGGGCGACAACGAGGGCACTGAGATCAAATTCCTCCAGATGGCCGAGCGCTATCCGGACATCGAAGTCTACCTGACCGACTACAAGGGCGAAATTACCTACTCCACCGAGAACGAGGTCGCGCGGCAAAAGATTTTTGACGTGCTGCCCGAGGCCGGGCTGCCCGAGCTGGTGGCCAAGGGGCTCAAGGAGAAACTGGCCGAGGGCAAGCTTGAGGATGTGGACGGCAAGCGCCATTTCGTGGAGGTCAAGTCCATCGCGAACAACCCGTTCTGCTACCACTGCCACGGGCGGAGCCGGGATATCCTCGGGGCCATGGTCGTGGCCGTGGACGTCAGTCCGCAATACGACGCGCTCAAGGAGAACCAGCTCAAGTCCGCGGGGATTTCCGTGCTTGGCGTCCTGGCCTTGCTGACCGCGCTGATCATCTTCATGCGCCGGGTCATCGTCAATCGCATCACATCCATCGCCGACACGGCCGAGGATGTCGCCCACGGCAATCTGGACGCCCGGTTCACCGTGACCGGGACCGACGAACTCGGTTCCCTGTCCCGTTATCTGGAGTCCATGGTCAACCAGATCAAGGACCAGCTCAAATACAACCAGAGCGTGCTTAGCGGCATCGTGGTCCCCCTGTTCGTGACCGACGCCAAGCAGACCCTGCAATTTATCAATCCGCCGCTTCAGGCCATCCTCGACCTGACCGAAGAGGAACTCAAGGGCCGTTCCGTGACCGAGGTCTTCGCCTGCGAGTCCGAGGACGGCTCCTCCTGCAACGCCGGAGAGGTCATCGCCTTGGGTGAACCGCTCAATGGGCGCTTCCTGTTCACCCGCCATGACGGCACCACCTTCCCGCTCATGTTCGAGGCCTCGCCGCTCAAGGATGCCGAGGGCGTGACCGTGGGCGTCATCTGCGTGCTCATCGATCTGAGCCGCGAGGAGGAGGACAAGCGGAACATCGAACTCCAGCGCCAGGAGCTCCTCGCCGTGGCCAACGAGGTCACCGAGGTAGCCAACAAGCTCAACGAGGCTTCCGACACCCTGTCCACCCAGATGGACCAACTGGCCAACGGCGTGGACACCACGGCCCATGAGACCAGCCAGGTGGCCACGGCCATGGAGGAGATGAACGCCACGGTGCTGGAGGTGGCCAGAAATGCCGCCGAGACCGCCGAGGCCTCGGACCAGGCGAACAAGGTGGCCGCCTCGGGCGGCGTGGTGGTGGGCAAGACCGTGGAGGAGATCAACTCCGTGGCCGACATTACCGAGCACCTTGCCGGGGCCCTGGCCTCCCTGTCCAGCCGGGCCAAGAACATCGGTCAGGTCATGGCCGTGATCAACGACATCGCGGACCAGACCAACCTGCTGGCGCTCAACGCGGCCATCGAGGCAGCCCGGGCGGGCGAGGCCGGACGCGGTTTCGCCGTGGTCGCGGACGAGGTCCGCAAGCTGGCCGAGAAGACCATGGACGCCACCAAGGAAGTCGAAGGGGCCATCTTGCTCATCCAGCAATCCACCTCCGACGTGGTCAAGGAGATGGACACCGCCAAGAAAAGGGTCCTGAACACCTCGGGCATGGCCCAGGAGGCGGGTGGGGTGCTCGACGAGATCGTCAAGCATTCCGACGCCATCGCCGACATGGTCAACGGCATCGCCACCGCGGCGGAACAGCAGTCCTCCACCTCGGACGAAATCAATACCCGGGTAACCCAGATCAACAACCTCTCCCAAGAGGTGTTGTCCGGCATCCGCACGTCCAACCAGGGCATCCAGGAAGTCTCTGAAATGGCCCGGGAGCTGGCCGAACTGGTCGCCAAGTTCCGCAATTGACGACCGCCCGGCAGTTGCGACAATAGATCGGGGCCCGGTTTCGACCGGGCCCCTTTTCGTTGCGTCGGGCTTTTCCTCTCTTTGTGTAGAATATCTGTTGTTCAATTAATTTAAGCCGTTGAGAGGCCTTTTCTCCGGCCATTTGCAGAAAACGTTTTTCTGGGATAATGAGCCATGATTCCGCCTGCACGGATTCCTCTTGACAAGAACGAATCGGGCGAATAGTAATCGTTATTAAATATGGAGGATGTCCATGGCTCAAGAGATGGGTTTCAGGCTTTCCAAGCAGCGGAAAGTGATATTGGAAGAGTTGCGTAAGGTGAAGACGCATCCCACGGCTGACGAGGTTTACGACATGGTCCGCAAGATCATTCCCAGGATCAGCTTGGGAACCGTGTACCGAAATCTTGAATTTCTGTCGTCCAAAGGACTGGTCCTCAAACTGGGTGCGCCCGGTGAGCAGAAGCGGTTCGACGGTACCCCGCAACCGCATCCACATATTCGTTGCGAGGTCTGCACAGCCGTCATCGACGTGGAGTGCGACATTGATATACCGGTCATCCCGGAGAGTTGCGCGGGGGGCTACAAGATTCTGAACACCAACGTCGAATTTGTGGGGATCTGTCCCAAATGCCGGGCTGCGCGGCAATAGGTTTTCGAAAAATATCGTTATGACGGCGTAAGGCCGGTTGCCCCACGGGGCAACCGGCCTTATTTTTTGTCCACTGGGGCGGAGCGTCGCTTGACAGGCAGATTGATTATATATATTAATGATTCTTACATTGAGTGTAACTCAATGGCCTGTCAGGATAAAATTTGTAAAATGACGCGGAAGGGAAGACCTTTTCATAGAATGATGCGACAATGGGCATATTTTTGTGTAAGGTATCATCTAACTCGAAAAACCAAGGATGCATTCCATAAGGAGGAACAATGTCCCTGAAAGGAACCCAGACGGAAAAAAACCTGATGTACGCATTCACCGGCGAGTCCCAGGCTCGCAACAGATACACCTATTACGCCAGCGTGGCCAAGAAAGAAGGCTACGTGCAGATTTCCAAGATCTTCGAGGAGACCGCCGGACACGAGAAGGAGCATGCCAAACGGCTGTTCAAGTTCCTGGAGGGCGGCACCGCCGAGGTGACCGGTTCCTTCCCCGCCGGCGTCATCGGCACCACGCTGGAGAACCTCAAGGCCGCCGCTGCTGGCGAGCATGAGGAGAACACCGAGATGTACCCCGGGTTCGCCAAGATCGCGCGCCAGGAGGGCTTCAACGAGATCGCCGCGGTCATGGAGAACATCGCCGTGGCCGAGCGCTATCATGAGGAACGCTACAAGGCCCTCATCAAGAATATCGAGACCGACCGCGTCTTTGCCAAGGACGAGGAGATCGTCTGGCGTTGCCAGAACTGCGGGTACAATCACCGGGGCACCACGGCTCCCGTGAAATGTCCGGCCTGCGACCATCCCCAGGCCCATTTCGAGATCAAGGATACCAACTGGTAAGTTTTACAAGTAATCCAAGGAGGATTCGACATGGCTATTAAACTGGGTGAAGTGTACAAGTGTAATATTTGCGGCAATATCGTCATGGCCATTCACGAAGGCGGCGGCGATTTGGTCTGCTGCGGCGAGGAGATGGTTCAGATGACCGAAAACACCGTTGACGCCGCCAAGGAAAAGCACGTCCCCGTCATCGAGAAGGACGGCGATAAGGTCACCGTCAAGGTCGGTTCCGTGCCCCATCCCATGGAGGAGAAGCACTACATCGAGTGGATCGAGCTCCAGGTGGGCGACGTGGTCCTGACCAAGATGCTCAAGCCCGGCGACAAGCCCGAGGCCGAGTTCTGCATCTGCGGCCTGTCCGGCGAACTCAAGGCCCGCGAATACTGCAATCTGCACGGTCTGTGGGCCGCCTCCGCTTAGGCGATCCGCGATGACGCGGAGCCGTTCGGCTTCCGCGCAAGATATCCCAGGGGGGCGGGCGCGAGCCCGTCCCCCTTCATCCGGGAGGCGATTATGGCCCTGCCCCAGGAAATGTATCAGTGCCAGACCGTGAATTGCGGGTATATCTACAATCCCGACAAGGGGGACCGGAAGGGGAAAATCCCCAAGGGCACCCGTTTCGAGGATCTGCCCGACGAATGGCGCTGCCCCATCTGCGGGGGGACCCGGAAGTGCTTCCGGCCTCTGGTCGGCCCCGGCTCCACACGAGGCGATTGCGAATTGCCTGTTGTGTGATGTGAAACCTTGATGGCGGTCGCGACCGCCGCGAAAAGGGACAACCGAAGGGAGCTTGTTCTCATGTCGAGGAGTGTTTGCCTGATCTGTGGCTATGTGTATGACCAGAAGGTTGGCGATCCGTATTCCGATACCCCGCCGGGCACCGATTTCAACGCGTTGCCGGAGGACTGGAGGTGCCCGGAGTGCGGCGCCGATCGGATAGAATTCGAACAGGAAGACGTACCGTGGGACGGAGGTGCATAGGTTACCACCGCCTTGCGTGATGAAGATGGACTGGAAAAAAACAGGGGCCAGAGCAAACTCCCTGATGATATTAATTGAGGCGCTCCGTACTTTTGCCAATGTGGCTACATGTACGACCCGACGTTTGGCGACAGCGAGACCGAGATTGCGCCGGGGACCAAATTCGAGGATTTGCCCGAGGATTGGGTCTGCCCGAGATGCGGTTGCGGGCGGGACTCTTTTTCTCTCTGACCGGCCCGGATACCTTTTGGGACTCCGCTCCCGGTCCGTCTGCACCGGAAGGTGAAGGCCCATATAAACCGATGGCGATAAGTTGACAGCGGCCGCCGCTGCTGCGAATATGCCAATTCAAAAGGAGACTGATCCCATGCAGAAATACGTATGTGAGATTTGCGGCTATGTGTATGATCCCGCCGAAGGCGATCCCGATGGCGGCATCGCGGCCGGGACCAAGTTCGAAGACATTCCCGAGGATTGGGTTTGTCCGGTTTGCGGGGCGGGCAAGGACAGCTTCGTCCCCGAGGGTTAATTTCCGGCCCGTATCGCGGGCAGGGAGCGCGCACCCACGGTTCGCGCTCCCTTTTTTTATCATCGCGGTTGAGCAACCGCTCAATGTGGAGAAGACCATGAGACCTGTTGAAATCAAGGATGGAATATTCTGGCTCGGTGCGGTCGATTGGAACCGTCGTGACTTCCACGGCTATTCCAAGGCACACAAGGGCACCACCTACAATAATTTTTTGATCGTCGATGAAAAGGTGACCTTGATCGACACCGTGGACGAGCGCTTCTGGGGCACCCTGCAATGCAACATCGCGCAGGTGCTCGGCGACCGCAAGATCGACTACGTGGTGGCCAACCACCTGGAGCCGGACCACTCCGGTTGCCTGCCCAAGGTCGTGGAGAAGTACCGTCCCGAGAAGATCTTTACCTCGCCCATGGGCCAGAAGGCCATGAAGGCTCACTTCAAATACACGGACTGGCCCGTGGAAGTCGTGCCCACCGGCACCAATATCGAGATCGGCAAGCGGACCCTTTCCTTCCTGGAAACCCGCATGCTTCATTGGCCCGATTCCATGCTGACGTACTGCCCGCAGGACAAGATCGTGTTTACCAACGATGCCTTCGGCCAGAACTGGGCCACCTCCGAGCGCTGGGCCGACGAGGTGAACCGCACCCGTCTGGAAGAGCTCATGGCCAACTACTATGCCAACATCGTCCTGCCGTATTCCCCGGTGGTGCTCAAGACTCTGGCCACCATCAAGGAGATGGCCCTGGATATCGAGATCATCTGCCCGGATCATGGCCTGCTCTTCCGCGGCGAGGACTGCGCCTGGGCCATGGAGACCTATCAGGCCTACGCCGAGCAGAAGCCCAAGAACAAGGCGGTCATTGTTTACGACACCATGTGGCATTCCACCGAGAAGATGGCCGAGGCTGTGGCCTCGGGCCTGGCCGACGAGGGCGTGTCCGTGCGCCTCATGTGCATGAAGAACAACCACCATTCGGACGTTATGGCCGAGGTCTTCGACGCGGCCGCCGTCATCGTGGGGTCCCCGACGCACAACAACGGCATCCTGCCGCTCATGGCCGACATGCTGACCTACATGAAGGGGCTGCGCCCGCAGAATAAGATCGGCTCCGCCGTGGGGTCCTTCGGTTGGTCCGGCGAATGCACCAAGATTCTGACCAAGTGGCTCGAAGACATGAACATGGAAGTCGTCGAACCGATCAAGAACCAGTACGTGCCCGACCACGAGGTCCTGGGCAAGTGCTACGAGCAGGGCAAGGCTATCGCCGCGGCGATCAAAGCGAAGCTTTAATCGCCTTGCGGCTGTCTCGCTACGCCAATAAAAAAGGGCCCGGGTTTAACCCGGGCCTTTTTTATTGGCGTAGTGTGTACGGAAGCCGTGCTCGAACAAAGGGAAGCGTCATTGTCAGGTGCGGCGCACCCGAATCGCTCCAGAAGGGAAGGGAGAAAGGTGGTGCCCGGGGTAATGGCGCGATCTAGCCGCCGTGCCGCATTCTACGTTTCAACTCACAGGGGAGGCGGGGGAAAAACTTTGAAAAGGGGTGCTGTCTCCTGTCCACCGGCTTACTTCGCGTGTCTGGTCAGGAACCGGTCAAGTTGGTTGGTGAATTGCTGTTTGTCCTTGGGCCCGAGGGGGGCGGGGCCGCCCTGGGCGAGGCCGCCGGAGCGCAGTTCCTCCAAGAGGTTGCGCATGCGCAGCAGCCCCTTGACGTTGTCCTCGGTGTAGAGTTCGCCGCGTGGGTTGAGGCCGGTGGCACCCTTGGTCACGACGGCGTCGGCCAGGGGGATGTCGGCGGTGATGACCAGGTCGCCGGGGTTGACCCGGCGGGCGATCTCGTTGTCGGCTTCGTTGAAGCCGGCATCCACCTGGATGGTGTCGAAGAGCGGGGACGGCGGCACCCTGAGCGGGGTGTTGGCCACCAGTGTCACGGGGATTTCACGGCGAAGTGCGGCCTTGAACAGGATTTCCTTGACCGTGTTGGGGCAGGCGTCGGCGTCCACCCAGATGCGCAGGGGCATAGTCAGGACTCCTGCCCGAGGATTTCCTTGACCCGGCCTACCTGGCCGTCGGTCAGGCGGACCTTGATGCCGTGGGGATGGGTAGGGGACTTGGTCAGCAGCGCGGCGACCGTGCCTTCGGTCAGCGTGCCGGTGCGTTGGTCCTTTTTTAGCACGATATTGACCCGTTGGCCGGGCCGGATGTCCTTGCGGTTTCTTCCGTCCATATCTGTTTCCCTCGTTTTGCGGTGCGGGGGCATCATGCGGGGCCGGGCCGGGTTTGTCCAGTCGCTACAGAGGAATCTCCACGTTGTCCCGGGTCTGGATACCGGGCATATTTCGCAATCGGGTGAGGTATTCGGCGCTGAAGTCGATGGACAGTTCCACCCACAGGGGCAGGTGGTCGCTGATCTGGAAGGTCCGCCAGATTTTGAGGTAGTAATCCTTGAGTCCGTCGGCGTCAGCCAGCAGGGCTTCGAGCTTGTCGATGCGCTTGTCTGCGGCGGCGCTGTCCTTGCCCTTGGCCGCCAGCTCGGCGCGTTCGGTCCGGGCCTTGTCGAGTTGGCCCCGGACCGTGGCCTCCACAGCCTTCCGGTAGTCCGGGAACCGGTCCTCGCCCATAACAGCCGGGAGGACATCCAGGACGCCCTGGTTGCGGTCGGAGCGGGTCTGGCGGACCGTGCCCTTGCGCGGCAGCCAGGAAATCTGGTCATAGAATTTGGTCCGGTCCGCATTGGACCCCATGTTGTTCTGGGCGGCCTGGAAGCCGTTGCGGATAAGCGCGTTGCCCGACGGATCGCCCATTTTGTCGATGTTGAAATCCCCCACCAGGATATAACTGCACGGTTCCTTTTCGGCGCGTTGGGCGATATTGGCGGCAACGGCGTCTATCTCGGCCACGCGTCGGGCGTATTCCGGCGTGCCCCGGCTTTCCTTGCCGAAGTAGATATGCACGGTGGTGAACAGGAAGCGGAACCAGCCCGCCTGGAACTCGCAGCCGAAGGGCGAGCGCGCGGGTTGGAGCCGCTTGCCGCCGTGGCCGATGAGATCCTTGACCGGCAGGACCATTTCCCCGGCCACGCCTTTGAAGCGGACCTTGGCCTTGTTGTAGAGAAAGCCGAGCCGTTCCCGGTTGCCGCCGTCCTGTTCGGCCACGTCGGTGACGATGTAGTCATAGTTTGGACCGAGCAGCCGTATAAGCTGTTTGAGCGGTCCGAGGTCACGGCAGATTTCCTGCACGGCCAGGACGTCGAAGGCTGAGACGACCTCGGCCAGGAAGTACATGGACTCCTTGATGCGCGGGCCGTGGCCGAAGCGGTTGTCGTCGAAGTTGCGGATGTTCCAGGTGCCGAGCACCAGGGTGTCGTGCAGGGTGGTGCCGGGCATGGCTTCGCGGATGCGCTTGCGCAGGGCCCGCAGGCCGTCCACGGTGCGTCGGCGCACATCCGGAGTCTCGTACTTGAGCGGCCAGTAGTTGATCATCGTCGCCCCCTTGGCGGAAAGTGCCCGTCCGGGTGGCCCCGGATGCCGGGTATCGCTTGTCCTATAGACCGCTGTCGCGGTTGTGGCAACCCGCCCGGGCCGATCGCCGGGCGCAACGGAAGCGCGGTCCAGAGCCGTATGGGGAAGCGGGGGCGGGAAGGTGGCTTACTGCCAGGAGCCTTTTCGGTAGCTGAATATCTGGCGGTTGGGGATGACGGTCACCGGAGTGAATTTGGCGGCCCGGCAGGCGGCCGGGGAATCGGCCGTGGCTTCCATGACCAATTCGCAGAAGCGCATGACGCCCACGAAGGGGATGGTCTTGGATTGGGAGCGGCTGACCTTGGTGACGATGGAGTCCATGTCGATGGCATGGTAGCGGGCCACGTAGGAGCCGTCGGCTTTCTTGATGATCTGCATGCGCGACCGGGCCATGCGGTGGTTGCGTTCCAGGGACCTGGCCCGGACCCGGGCGAATTTGGTGAAGTCCGCGTTCTTGGAAACCAGCCCCTCGTCGAGGTAGAGGGGCATGTTTTTGGAGGTGATATGGGGAACGGCGTCCTCCGGCGCGATGGAGGCGAGATCCTGGGCCCGGGCGGTCCGGGCGTCAGACGCAAAAAGAGCCCCGGTCAGAAAAATGGCCAGTGAGGCATAAACGATAAATTTGTGCATGGCGTTGAATCCTTCCAACCAGAGCCAAAGGTTGGGCGGCGGGATGCCGCCCAACCTTGAGGTCCTATATCGTTACTTGGTCTGGATTTCAACCCTGCGGTTGAGCTTACGGCCTTCCTTGGTGGTATTGTCATACTTGGGCGCGAGTTCGCCGTAGCCCTTGGCTTCCAAACGGTTCGCATTGATGCCGTTGTCGGTCAGCCACTTCATGACGGAATTGGCGCGGCGCTCGGACAGGCCCTGGTTGTAGGCTTCGGTACCGGTTGCGTCGGTGTGGCCGGAGATCTCGTAGGTGGCCGCGGGCTCTTCCTCGAGAATCATCTTGGCCTGCTCCAGCACGGGGACCATCTCATCGGTGATCTGGTACTTGTCGAAGCCGAAGTTCAGGTTGAAGGAAACCACTTCCTTGGCCGGAGCGGGAGCGGCCACGACCGGGGCCGGGGCCGGAGCGGGCTCGGCCACGTCCTCGTAGAAAACGGACTTGGCATACTGGTTCAGCGCGGTGGCGTCGGCGAAAGTCGCGCCGTCGGCGGCCACGGAACACGGGAAGGCGGCGCGGATGCCGTCAACCACGGCCTGGCCCTCGGGGTTGTCGGCGTAGCTGACCACATGGACGCAGAGATTGTTGCCGTACTTGGCATACAGGTTCTTGGCCACGGCGACCGGGTCGGCGCCGTAGTTGGACTCGCCGTCGGTGAAGATGATCAGCGCGGTCTTGCCGGACATCTTGCCGATCATCGGGTTGACGTCGTCAAGCCCGGCGCCCATGGGGGTGCGGCGGTTAAAGATCTGGTAATCGGTATCGATGGCGTCGATCGCGGTGGCGACGTTGCCCTCGGAGTACGCCTTGGGGGCGCTCTGGACTTCGAACGGGGCGAACAGGGCCACGGCCGAGTTGTAACCCAGCGCCGGGATGGCGGCGTTCAGGGCGAGCATGTCGCTCTTGGCCTTTTCTATTTTCTTGACGCCATCGGCATTGCGCATGGCCATGGAACCGGACTGGTCAAGAAACAGTATGAAGTTATCGACTTTCTTAACCATCTTGGCGTTTGCCGTGGCGGCGAACGCGAAGGAGAAAGTCAACATCGCGGCCAGCATGAACAAAAGCAGTTTTCTAGATTGAGTCATGATCTCACTCCTTTAGAGATTTTGGGCAATGTCTCGATCACCGCAATGGGGACCTTTAATTACTCTATACGCAAAACGGGGGTGGGCCGCAAGCGTGGTCACGGCAAATAGTAACACAATGCCGTTAGGTGTCCAGAAAAAGGGCTTGGTCCTCGCGGTTGCGTCCCGACCTTGAACACAGTATGTAGAAGCGTTTACGCCCGCGGGCGTCATCGAGGCAGCAAGGAGAAGCCATGTATATTGTTACCGGCGGCGCGGGATTTATCGGCAGCGCCATGGTCTGGAAGCTCAACAAGATGGGCATCGACGACATCCTGGTGGTGGACAATCTGTCCACCAGCGAGAAATGGAACAACCTGGTGGGGCTTAAGTACCAGGATTATCTGCACCGCGACCAGTTCCTCAAGTTCATTCTCGAAGGGGACGACCCGTTCGAGACCGAAGCGGTCATCCATATGGGTGCCTGTTCCTCGACCACCGAGCTCGACGCGGACTTCCTCATGGAGAACAACTACCGCTATACGCAATACGTCTGCCGGTTCTGCCTTGGTCACAACGCACGTTTCATAAACGCCTCTTCGGCGGCCACCTACGGCAACGGCGAATTCGGCTTCGACGACGACGAAACGGCCATCGGCAGGCTGCGCCCCCTGAACATGTACGGCTATTCCAAGCAGCTTTTCGACCTCTGGGCCAGGGACGCGGGCGTTCTCGACCAGATCGTCTGCCTCAAATTCTTCAACGTCTTCGGGCCGAACGAGTACCACAAGGACGACATGAAGTCGGTCATCTGCAAGGCCCACGCCCAGATTCTCGAAACCGGCAAGCTCAAGCTGTTCAAGTCTTACCGCAAGGAGTACCCCCACGGCGGCCAGAAACGCGACTTCGTCTACATCAAGGACTGCGTGGACATCATGGCCTGGTTCCTGGAGCATCGCGGCACGGGCGGCATCTTCAACGTTGGCACGGGAAACGCAAGGACTTGGAATGATTTGGCGAACGCGGTGTTTTCCGCTATGAATCGCGAGCCGGAGATCGAGTACATCCCTATGTCTGAAGCCATTCGTGATAAATATCAGTATTTTACCCAGGCAAACATGGACAAGCTCAAGGCGGCAGGCTGCGCCGTTGAAATGACGAGCCTGGAGGATGGGGCCAAGGATTACGTCCAGAATTATTTGGACAGGGACGACAGGTACCTCCGGTCCAGGTAGCCGAAGGACTTTTTTTTGAAACGCAAGCTTTCGCGCATATTGCTGGCCGCCGGGGTGATTCTCGTCCTGTCGCTGTGCCTGCCATGGACTCTCATCGGCAAGATGCCCGACCGCAACAAGGTCAGGAAGTACGTGCCGGATGCGCCCGTGCAGGCCCCCGACCAGGACGAGTGGACCTTTTCGGCCGACCGGGTGGTGGGCGACCATGCCAGCGAATACGTGGAGGCTTTCGGCAATGTTTCCCTGAGCCTGGGCGAGGACCAGTTGCGCGCCGACTTCGCGCGTTACTATCAGGCCACGGGCTGGGTCTTTCTCAAGGGCAATGTTCGGGCCCACTGGGGGGGGGATTTCCTCCAGGCGGACGAGGGCGAATTCGACCTGAACAACATGACCGGCTGGCTCAAGAACGGCAAGCTGTTCATGGCCAAGCCCCACATTTACGTGGAGGCCGAGCGCGTGGGCAAGTCCGTGGGCGACTCCTACACCTTCAAGAACGCCAAGGTGACCGCCTGCTCGGGGGAAAAGCCCGCCTGGTCCGTGTCCACCGCGAAGGGCGACATCAACCTGGACGGCCGCATCCGCCTGTATCATTCGGCCTTCAGGATCAAGGACGTACCGGTCTTTTACTGGCCGTACATGGTCCTGCCCGGCCGGGGCGACCGGCAGAGCGGCTTCCTCATGCCCTACATGTCCAATTCGGACAAGCTCGGCCTGCAGGTCAACCTGCCGTACTACTGGGTCATCAACGACGAGATGGACGCCACCTTCTACCAGAACTACATGAGCAAGCGCGGCTACATGCAGGGCTTCGAGTTCCGGCATACCGAGGACTCCTCGTCCAGGGGCATGTGGCAGGCGGACTTCCTGAACGACAACATCCGGGCGGTCAACGAGAGCGACGAGTGGTCGAAGTACCGGGACGACGGCCTGACCCGCAAAAATCGTGACCGCTGGTGGGTGCGCGGCAAGTACGACGGCTGGCTGGGCAGCCCCCAGTGGAAGCTCAAGGTGGACTTGGACCTGGTTTCGGACCAGAACTATCTGCGCGACTTTCAGGACGGGCCCACCGGGTTCGAGGACACCCGCGATGAGTTTCTGGACGTGTTCGGCCGCGATATCGACAACAAGGACTCCCTGCTCCGGTCGAACAAGTTCTACGTCAGCCGCAGTTGGGACCGCTTCGGCGTGGTTGCCCTGACCCAGTACGAGCAGAACCTGGCTTACCGCAACGGCAACAACCCGAGCAGCGAGGACCCGACCGTCCAGATTCTGCCCGAACTGAACGCCTACGCCTGGCAACAGTCCCTGGGCGCCGGGTTCGAGGGGGCCATGGATGCCAAGTACGATTATTTCCACCGGGAATACGGCGACTCGGGGCACCGCGCCATACTCTCGCCCGAGTTGAAGTATCCCATGAAGAGCCGCTTCCTGACGGTCATTCCCTCGGTCTCCATGCAGGAGACGGCCTATTCCCTGACCAACCGGGAGGACGTGGGCGACCTGGAGGTGTCCGACACGGGCAGCCGGGAGGACGTCATCGACACCACCAAGATCAAGGACGGCTTTCAGACCCGGACCCTCTGGACCGGCGGGTTCACGGCCTTTTCCGAGATGACCCGGACCTTCTCCCTGGACGAGGCGCCCAAAGCGGATCCCGGCCTGGCCGGGACCTCCCGCTGGACCAGATTGAAAAACGCGATCATCCCCAGGGTGGAATACACCTATACGAACACCCCCTCCGACCAGGAGGAACTTCCCTATTTCGACACCGACGACCGGGAGGACGGCAGGAACGAGGTCACCTACTCGCTGACCAGCGTTTTGGATCGCCGTCGCGACTCGGTAGTCCTCTCCCCGGGGTCGAACGGCGAGCCCGTGGCCAAGGTGGCCCGCGACTATCTCGATTTTCTGCGTTTCAGGGTGCAGCAGTCCTACGACATCCGCGAGGCCCGGCGCAACGACGAGCGGGACCGCTACGAACGCAGGCCCTTTTCCGACGTCATGGCCGAATTGCGAGTCAAGCCCGCCCGCTTCGTGGATATCCTGACCCGCAACTGGTTCTCCCCATATCTGAGCGGCATGACCCAGAGCGAGAACTCCATCCGCCTCTACAAGGACGGCCTGGGCGAGATCAGCATGGGATACGATTTCCTGCAAAGCCTGGATGAATACCAGCGCACCCGCGACGACGACCTCTCCGTGATCAAGTTTGGGGCCAAATGGGAGATCGACGAGGCCGTTACCCTGGGTGCCAAGTACCGCCACGACTTCATGAGCGGGGACGACCTGGAAAGGACCCTGTACCTCGACTGGGCGGCCGAGTGCTACACCCTGCATTTCTCCTACACCCAGAAGCCCGGCGACAACCGTTTCGCCGTCGGCTTCGACTTGCTGACCTTCTAGCCCGTCGCGGCGTCTTTCCCGGAATCCGGGGTTGCGTCGCCGGACCGGGTGCTTACATTGGGAGGATATGACTGCATTGCCTGAAATTCGCGTATTGCCGCCGGGGCTCAAGAACCAGATCGCCGCGGGCGAGGTGGTCGAGCGCCCGGCCAGCGTCGTCAAGGAACTGGTGGAGAACGCCCTGGACGCCGGGGCCACCCGGGTGGATGTGACCATTGAACAGGGCGGGCGCGCGCTCATGGTCGTCCAGGACAACGGCGCGGGCATTCCCGCCGATCAGTTGGAGCTGGCCGTGACCCGTCACGCCACCAGCAAGATCCGTGATTTCCACGACCTGTCCGCCATCGGCTCCTTCGGGTTCCGGGGCGAGGCGTTGCCGTCCATCGCCTCGGTTTCGCGTTTCACCATGACCTCCCGCGCCGAGGGCGCGGATGAGGCCGCCTTCATCGAGGTCCGCGCAGGCGAGGTCGCGGGCAAGGGCCCGGCGGCCCTGGCTTCGGGTACCCGGGTGGAGGTCCGCGACCTGTTTGCCGCCACTCCGGCCCGGCTCAAATTCCTCAAGACCGAGTCCACCGAAAACCGGCGCTGCCAGGATGTGCTCATGCGCGTCTCCCTGGCTCATCCGCGCGTGGGCTTTTCCCTGACCGTGGGGGGACGCGAACTCTTTCGACTGCCTCCGGACCAGACCCTGGCCGACCGGCTGGCTGCCTTTTGGCCCCCCGCCGTGTGCCGGGGGCTCGCCCCCTTCGATTGTGAACGCGACGGGTACCGGGCGCACGGCGCGGCCGGGTCGCCCGGCACAGCCCAGGGGCGCGGCGACCGTATCCTGCTCTACGTCAACGGCCGTCCGGTCCAGGACAAGCTCATGCTTTCGGCCGTACGCCAGGCGTACAAGGGCATGCTCCTGTCCCGCGAATATCCGCAGATGGTTCTCTTTCTGGACCTGCCCCGCGACGAGGTGGACGTGAACGTGCATCCGGCCAAGCTGGAGGTCCGCTTCCTGGACGAGAGCCGCGTGTTTTCGGCCATTCGTTCCGGCGTGATCCAGGCCTTGTCCGATCCGGACGGGGGGCTCGTCCCGGGCTGCGTCTCGCCCGCGCGGCGCGACGCGTCGTCTTCCGCCTTCGCCGGCGGGGAGGGGGACGGACAGGACGGCGGATTGTCGGCACCGGCCGGACCGGCCCACCGGCCCGCCGCATTCGCGGACGCGAAGTTTTCCACCTATCGGGCGTTCAAGGAGGACCGGGCCCGCGCTCTGGATTTGCCCGTGCCGCCGCCTGCGTCCGCTTTTTCCCCGGAGGGCGGGGCGGCCCACCGACCGGCCGATCCTGGCCCGTCCCTGGCCCGCGAGCCCGGCCCCGGAGCCCTGCGTCCCGCGACGCTGGCGGGCAGCGGCTATACCTACCTCGGCCAGATCGCGGATACCTACCTGGTCCTGCGTCGGGGCGTGGACATGCTCCTGGTGGACCAGCATGCGGCCCATGAGCGCGTTTTGCTGGCGGCCATGCGCGAGCAGCGCCAAAAAGGCGACTCCCAACCCCTGGCCCTGGCTCTGGAACTGCCTTTGCATCCCAGCGAGGCCGAAGTCCTGGCGGGGTTGCGCGACGACCTGCGGGCCATGGGGTTTGTCATCGAGATGGACGGCCCGGCCAAGGCGTTGGTCCGGGGCATTCCCCCGACCCTTGAAACCGGCGAGGCTCGGGAGTATCTCAGGGACGCCCTGGCGGAAAAGGCCAGGGGGCTGGACGACCTGTGGACCATGATGTCCTGCAAGACCGCCATCAAGGCGGGCCAGCCGCTGGCCGTGGACGAGGCCCTCGCTCTGCTGGAAATCTGGCTTGCGACGCCCGAGCGCGAGTTCTGCCCCCACGGCAGGCCCGTGGTCCTGCGTTGGACGCCTTCCGATCTCGAAAAATTGTTCAAGAGAAAGTGATGATCGATTACAACAAACTTCGCGTGCGCATCCGCCTGGACAACCTGCGCCACAACTACCGCCTGTTCACGCAGATTCACGACAACGTCATCCCGGTGATCAAGTCCGACGCTTACGGTCACGGCCTGGTCGAAGTGGCCTCCGCCCTGGAAAAGGACGGCGCTGAAACCTTTGCCGTGGGCTTTGTCCATGAGGCGGTCAAGCTGCGCCGGTCCGGCTGCGCCAAGCGCATCCTGGCCCTGCTCGGGCCCATCTCGGACGAGGACATCCAGTCCCTGTGGGAGCATCGCATCCTTACGCCCATCTCCCATTTCGCCCAATTGAAGCGGGTCCTGGCCGCGGCCGAGCGAAACGGGCCGCTGAACATCGGGCTGAAGTTCGACACCGGCATGCGCCGCCTGGGGTTCCTGCCCGAGGAGACGGACGAGGTCGCCGCCCTGCTCAAGGGCGGCCCGGTCACCCCGGTCATGGCCACTTCCCACCTTGCCCGGGCCGACGAGCCCGGCCGGGAGACGGATGTGGCGCTCCAGGCCCGCCGTTTCCAGGCCGCTCTGGACGGGCTGGCCCGCGCGGGCTTCAAAGTGGAGGCCAACTTGGCCAATTCGGCGGGCGGCCTGGTGCACGGCGACTGCCGCATGGACTCCATGCGCCTGGGCATCGGCCTGTACGGCTGCGATCCCCTGGAGGGGGCGGGCGAGGAGCGCCTGCCCGGCAGACTCAGGACGGCCATGTCGGTCTCGGCCCCGGTCATGCAGGTTCACCCCCTGAAAAAAGGCGAGTCCATCAGCTACGGCTGGACCTTTACGGCCGAGCGCGATTCCATGGTGGCCATCGTGGGCGTGGGCTATGCCGACAACTACAGCCGCGCCCTGTCCAACCGGGGCGAGATGGTCCTGCACGGCAGGCGCGTGCCCATCCGGGGCCGGGTGTGCATGCAGATGACCGCAGTTGACGTGACCGAGCTTATGGGCGAAGGGACGGAGGTCCTGCCGGGCGACGAGGCCTGGCTTCTGGGCGGCCCGGGCGAGCGTCCGGTCACCCCCGAGGACCTGGCCGAGTGGGGCGGCACCATCACCTACGAGGCCTTCTGCCTGCTTGGGCAGAATCCGCGCGAGTACGTGTAGTTTTTTTCGATAACGAACAACGTGAGGCCGCCGGGCGCATGCGCCGGGGGACGGCCGGGGAGCAAGGATATGCCTGCTGTGCGAGACGATGAATGGACCGAGGCCGAAAGCTATCCCCTTGAGGAAATGGTAAAACTTGGCTTGACGCCGCAAGAGCTTGAAGTCAAGTGGCAGAACGTGGCCGAAGACATGGCCCTCATCCCGGAGAACAACGTGCGTATCGTCGTGCGGAACGGCGTCTGCTGGGTGGAGGTCTCCACCTACCTCATGGAGTGCATGCGCGGCTTCTGACGGCCGTGCGCCGGACGGCTTTCCGGGCCGGGTTCCGTCGTGGGGGAGATCGATCCGTCGTTCGGCCCCCGGGAATGGCTTTTGCGGGTCTGACGATCCGCGCGCAGCCCCGCGGTCCTTGCGGGCCGTGCCCGCCATCCTGGCCGGGCGGAGTGGATGCGGCGGCGCTCCGGTTTCATGCTTGATATGGTTTGTGAATGCAGTGTGTTGCGCCCGCAATGCCGCGTGCCGAAGCCTCTGTGCGCGGCCGGTTTCCGGCGCTTTTTCTTGCCTTTTACGGGCGCCTTTGTCACACAACTGTAACGCTGCGAAACATTACAATTCGGTTACGATTGTGTTACACAGCGCACGCGTTCGGCGAAAGAGGTACTTGATCCCGTCGATCAACATGCAACCGCTGAACGCGCCATCCAAGGACAGGCAATGAAACTGCGCTCTTTCCAGATGCGGATACTGCTGTGGACCTGGGGATTGCTCCTCATGGCCATGGCCGTGGTCTTCTTCTACTCCACGAGCATCGTCGGTGACGAACTGGTCACCGAGGCGGAGATCCGCACGCGGCACCAGATCGAGGCCATCGAATGGCTCATCCAGGACCACTCGACGTTTCAGTCCCAAAAGGACTTCGCCGAGTGGCTCGACGCCTTGGCCTTCAAACTGAATTCCCGCATTACCTACATCGTGAACGGCAAGGTGGTGGCGGACTCCGAGGTCCCCTTCGCCGAACTCGGCCAGATGGACGACCACAGCCGTCGGCCCGAGGTGCTGGCCGTCCAGGACGACGGCTGGGGCATCAACGTCCGCCACTCCGATACCCTGGGCAAGGACATGCTCTACGTGGCCCGGAATTTTTCGGGCTTGTCCGGCGTGGACGCGGGCGTCCTGCGCATGGCCGTGCCCTTTTCCCACGTCAGCGCGCGGCTTGATCTCCTGCGTTCCAACCTGATCTGGCTTTTCCTGGGCACCTTCGCCCTGGCCGTGCTCCTGAGCGTGGTCATGTCCCACAACATGAGCCGCGACATCCGCGCTTTTTCCGAACTGGCGCGGTCCATCGGCGAGGGCGATTATTCGAAGAGGCTGCGCGTCCTGCCCGGCGGCGAGTTCAAGCCCCTGGCCCAGTCGGTCAACGCCATGGCCCAGTCCATCGAGCGCAACATCGAACTCATCCAGGACCAGAAGGGGCAGTTGCAGGCCGTGTTCGGCGGCATGCGCGAGGGGGTGCTGACGCTCGATTCCCACGGCCGGGTGGAGTCCTTCAACAAGGCCCTGGACGAGATGTTCAACCTGCCCGCCACCACGGTGGGCCGTTCGCCCATCGAAGTCATCCGCCGCTTCGAGATCCAGGACCTGGTGGACAAGGTCATCGCCGAGCCCGAGGCCGGGCCGAGGTCCATCCAGATCGACATCCTGGACACGCGGATCATCGAGGTCACGGCCGAACGCTTCCTGGACCAGAATGGCGTGCGCAAAGTCATTCTGGTCTTTTACGACATCACGGAAATGAAGCGTAGCGAAAAGGGCCTCAAGGATTTCGTGGCCAACGCTTCCCACCAACTGCGCACCCCCCTGACCTCCATCAAAGGCTATACCGAGACGCTTCTCGACATGCCGCCCGACGACCCCGAATCCGCTCGAAAATTTCTGGAGATCGTGCTCAAAAACGCCGACCACATGGACAAGGTCATTTCCAGCATGCTGGCGCTGGCCAAGTCCGAACAGGCCGGCAAACGCCTCAAGCTCGTGCCCCTGTCCGGCCGGGAACACCTGTCCCGGGCCATCGACGACCTGGCCGTCTGGGCCGGTGAACACAACATCACCTTCCGCACCCGCACCCCCGACGACGAAATGGCCGTTATGGGCGAGACCGACGGGCTGCTGCACGTCTTTCACAATCTGCTCAACAACGCGGTCAAGTACAGCCCCGAAGGCGGGGTCATCACGGTCAGCGCCGAAGACGACGGCGAGTCCATCGTCTTTTGCGTGGAGGACCAGGGGCCGGGCATCTCGCGGGAGCATTCCACCAAGGTGTTCGAACGCTTCTACCGGGTGGACGAGAACACCATCGACGGGTCGGGCAGTGCCGGGCTGGGTCTGGCCATCTGCCGTCGCATCGTCAAGAATCTGGGTGGGGATATCTGGCATGACGGCTATGGCGAGGATGTGCGCGGCGCACGTTTCTGCTTTCGTTTGAACAAGCCGGGGGATTCGGCCTTGTAACTTTTAACCAATTCCCTCGTAAGAGGGGCGATACGATGGATATCTACGATCTGTTTCTATACATGTCCGTGGGGGCCGGGTTCCTCATGGCATTCAACCTCGGGGCCAACGATGTGGCCAACTCCATGGCTTCGGCCGTGGGAGCCAGAGCCATCACGGTCAGACAGGCCGTGTTCATCGCGGGTTCCCTGAACTTCGTGGGCGCGGTCTTCCTCGGGTCCCATGTGACCGCGACCATCAGCAAGGGGATCATCAACCCCGATGTCATCGCGGACCCGAAATTGATCATGATCGGCATGTTCGCCTCGCTCCTGGCGGCCGGGCTGTGGGTTTTGGTGGCCACGCTGACCTCGCTGCCGGTTTCCTCCACGCACTCCATCGTCGGGGCCATCACCGGGTTTGGGCTGGTGGCGGGCGGCCCGGACGTGGTCAACTGGCTCAAGATGGGCGGCATCGTCCTGTCCTGGATCATCTCTCCCTTCTTTGCCGCGGCCATCGCCTATTTCATCTTCACCCACATCCGGCGGTATATCCTTTTTCAACGGCATTTCGTGCATCAGGCCAAAAAATGGGCGCCCATCTGGGTGGCCGTGACCCTGTCCATGATCTCCCTGTCCTTCCTGTACAAGACTCCGGTGGGCAAGTCCCTGGGGCTGCACTGGCTGGTTTCGCTGTCCATCGCCGCGCTGCTTTCCCTTCTGGCCTGGGCCGTCGCTCGCCATTTTGTGGGCAAGTTCGTCCTGGATCAGGAGGAGGGCGCCGAGGGCGTGGAACGAATCTTCCGCAAGATGCAGGTCGGAACATCCTGTTACGTGGCCCTGTCCCAGGGGGCCAACGACGTGGCCAACGCCATCGGGCCGGTGGCGGCCATTTACCTCATCGCCAAAGAGCACATGCTTCTGGCCAAGGCGGACGTCCCCTGGCCCATGCTCGTCCTGGGCGGCATGGGCATCGCCGTGGGCATCGCCGTCCTCGGCCACAAGGTCATGGGCACGGTGGGCGAGAAAATCACCACCTTGACCAACACGCGCGGCTTTGCCGTTGACTTCGGGGCCGCCTCCACCGTATTGGTCGCCTCCAATCTCGGCCTGCCGGTGTCCACCACCCATGCGGCGGTTGGCGGCGTGGTCGGCGTGGGCCTGGCGCGCGGCTTCTCGGCCGTGGATTTTCGGGTCCTGCTGCGCATCGTCGCCTACTGGGTGGCCACCGTCCCCATCGCGGCCCTGACCAGCATTGTTATCTTTGTGCTGCTCAAATGGTTGTGTTACAGCTAAATTACATACATATTCGCAACAACCCTTTTCAGTAGAGGTCACCATATGACATTGAGAATCCCCTTCTTCGGTCTGCTCGGAAGCCGCTCTCCCATGGAAGGGCTGGTCGAGCACTACGACAAGATCGCCGAATGCATCGCTGCCATCGACGAATCCCTTGAGTGTTACGTGTCCGGCGGAGTGTGCCGCGAGTTCAAGGAGTTGACCAAGGCCATCGACGAGATCGAGAACCACGCCGATTCCATCAAGCGGAACATTCGCAACCACTTGCCCAAGGGGTTGTTCATGGCCGTGGAGAAACACCTGTTCCTGTCCTACACCAAGAGTCAGGACAATGTTCTCGACGCGGCCCAGGACGCCTTGCATTGGCTGGGCATGCGCCCGGTACCCATCCCCGAGGACGTCCAGAAGGACCTGATCTACCTCTTGGATTCCGTGGCCAAGTGCACCGTGCTCCTCGGACCGGCCTTGAAATCGACCATTGGCCTGCTCAACGGCGAGTCCCTGGACCGCGAGGGCACCAAGGAGTGCTTCCGCAAGGTCCGCCGGGAGCGCGACGAGGTTCGCCATCGCAAAAACGCTCTGGAAAAGAAAATTTACGGCAAGGACATCGACTTCAAGGACATCTACCAGCTCCTGCATTTCGTGGATTGCCTCGACAACATGGGGCACAATACCGAGAACTGCGCCGAGCTGCTCCGATCCATGATCGCCCGATAGCCCCTCGGGCTGCGCCCGTCCCCGCACGACTGTTAATAAAAAGGCCCGACGCAAAGCGTCGGGCCTTTTCTTGTCCGTTGCTTTCGCAGCTAGCGCCGGACCATGGTCACCGTGATCTCCACGGGCTTGTCCTTGGGCCAGGTCAGGGGGTCTATGCGCATGTCGCCGGAAAAGAGCACCTGGCCGTTAAACTCGATGCGCGCCGAGATCGCGTAGTGGAGCTGCTTGACGATTTTTTCCGGGTCGTAGCTGAAGACCGCCTTGAAGGGCGGCGCGGCTTTGATCGGCAGGAACGCCTTGGCCTCGACGTTGTCGTCGGGGTTCAGCCGGGAGATGTTGACCAGCTCCACGAACAGGGTGCAGCCCGGCGGCAGGAGCATGCGTTCGCGGTAGGAGACCGAGATCTTGAGCGCGGCCATCGAGCTCGGCTCGCTATCGGGCGCGGGCGTGTCGGACGATGTGGTCCGGCAACCGGGCAGGGCGACCAAGGTCAGGAAAATGGCCGCCAGGACGGGAAGGAAACGGACGGATGTGCGGGACATGTACGACTCCATGTTTGCGGCATGCTACGCAATTTTGCGCCAATGCGCCAGTGGAACGCGGCGGGTCGGAAAGCGAAGCGGAAAAGATGCGGATTTTTCTTGATATTGAAAATCAACTTCAATAAAGTGCACCCATGGCGACCAACCCGATCATGATGCAATTCGTTGTCCGGCCTGGGAAAGTCTTTTCCGGGGGGGAGGGATGCCGTCCGTTGCGCGGCCGATGTACCGGCCGGTCCGCATCGTGCGCGGCCGGAATCCATTTAACCCGAAGGAGAAAATCATGAGCACGTTGAAACAACTCGGCATCCTCAATCGAGACGGCATGCGCGCCTGCAACGAAGGCCGTCCCGGCGACGCCCTGTTCCAGTTGACCCAGGCCGACAGCCTGGCCCGGAGCCTGAATTCGCCCCTGCACGAGGCCAAAGTGCGCAACAACATGGCCCTGGTCTACCAGATGTCCGGCAAATACGCGGAGGCGCGGGTCAGCTTCCGCATCGCAGCCAATCGGGCCGTGGAGGGCGGAGGCGAGGACACCGGCCTGTACCGGGCGATCATGCGGAATCTGGATTCCCTGACCGTCCAGGCCAAAGAGAAGGCCGCCTAGCCATGGATGTTTTTCGCTTGGCCTCGGCGGCGGCCGTTCCGCTGCCGAGGCCGTCCGCCCGGCGATCGGACTCCGGCCGTCTCATAACCACAGCCCTGCATCAACTCGCCGAGTCCCTGGGCAACGCCATCGACGCCAAGGACCCGCACACCTCCATGCACTCCGATGAGGTGGCCGAGATCGCCCTGGCCCTGGCTCTGGCCATGGGGCTCTCCCCGAGCCATGCCTCGGTCATCCATGTTGCCGGGCATCTGCACGACATCGGCAAGATCGGCGTGCCCGACTCGGTGTTCAGGAAGCGGGGGCCGCTCACCGACGACGAATGGCGGGCCGTGCGTCAGCACCCCGAGGTCGGGGCCGCCATCCTCGAACCCGTGGCTGCGCTGCGCGAGCTCGGCGTGGTCGATATGGTTCTCCATCATCACGAGCGATGGGATGGGAAAGGCTATCCCCACGGCCTCGAAGACGTGGCCATCCCACTCGGCGCGCGCATCATCAGTGTGGCCGATACCCTGTCCGCCATGCTCCAGGACCGGCCCTACCGTTCATCTCTGGGCGTGGACCACGCCTGCCGCGAGATCGTCCGTTGTTCCGGCTCCCAGTTCGATCCCTGTGTGGTCCGCGCCTTCAGCCGTTCCCCGGGCAAAATTCTCCGTCTCCTCACTCCCGGGGCGGGAAACGGCATGAAGGTTTGACTGAATCGGGGGGTGATGCGGATGGATTGGTCGATTTTCGCCGAGGCAAATCCCGGCGGCCGGGCAAGGGGAGCGTGTCGCCGTCCGGCCTGAATGTTTCGCGGCGCCGCATCTCGGAGGCGGAAAAAGACAAGGGCCTGGAGCGGTGTGCGCTCCAGGCCCGTGTTATCTCAACTTCTCGACTACGCCTTGGGCGGGTCGGGGAGGGCGAGGATGGGGGCGATGACCTGTTCCATGGCTTTGCCGGTGGCGGTATCGCGGTGGACCTTCATGAAGGGGTAACCCTCGTCGCCGGAGTCGGCCACGGCCGGGTCCAGGGGGATGCGTCCGAGGAACTGGACGCCCGATTCCTTGGCCAGATCCTCGCCGCCGCCGGACTTGAAGATGTTATGCACCTTGCCGCAGTCGGGGCAGGCGAAACCGGACATGTTTTCAACGATGCCGAGCACGCGGTTGCCGACTTCGCCGACAAAGGACACGGACCGGCGCACGTCATCCACGGCCACGCCCTGGGGGGTGGTGACGATGACGGCCATGGCCGTGGGGCCCAGCGTCTGGAGAGTGGACAGGGGCTCGTCGCCGGTGCCCGGGGGGCAGTCGACGATGAGAAAGTCGAGATCGCCCCACATGACGTCCTCAACGAATTGCTTGATCAGGCCGATTTTGACCGGACCGCGCCAGATGACCGCCTGGCGGTCGTCCTGGAGCAGAAAACCCAGCGACATGACGGACAGGTTCTTGCTCCACGGCACGGGTTCCATGACCTGGTCTCCGATGTGGGGCTGCTTGCCCTTGAGCGAGAGCAGGCGCGGCACGCTGGGGCCATGAACATCCACGTCAAGCAGGCCGACTTTCTTGCCGGCCAGGGACAGGGCCACGGCGATGTTGGCGGCCACGGTGGATTTGCCCACGCCGCCCTTGCCGGACATGACCACGATCTTGTGTTTGATGCGGCTTAGGGTCTTTTGCAGTTTCTGATCTTCGGGCTTGTCGCAGCCCGTGGTGCTGGTACAGGTTCCGTCAGGCGAGGCGGAGGCACATCCTTCACAACCACTCATATTGTTCTCCTGAAAACGGCGACCCGAAGCCGCCTTGGAAGTGTTCATAGAGCCCGGACCGGCGAACGGCCGCGGTCGGGTTCAAGAGAAATAACCACAGTGGGAGAAATGTCAAACCGATGCCCCCGGCATGGTCAATTCGGCCAGTTGGCCGTGGAGAAATCCGTCGAGCACCTGGTCCTCGGAGCCGGTCAGCCAGGGGATGACCGTGATCCCGGCTTTTTCCAGGGCGTGACGGGTGCGGTTGCAGATGGCACCGCACAAGAAAATGGTTACCCCGCAGGCCAATATGGCGGATGTCCTGTCCATAGGGTCCTTTGAGGGAAGGGATAGGAGGCCTGCGGGGTAAGATTTTTTATCGCGTATTTCAAATAACTTGTATCCGTCCGCATTTTCGCACACGGAGGCCAGTCGGTCCTGGTAGCACGCCAGGCAAATCAGCTTGGCGGAATCCGTTCTCATCGTTTCACTCCAAAAAGTCCGGTGGAACCCGAACCGATTGCTTTACCTTTGAGCATGGATCATGCCAAATAAAATACCTTTGTAAATCAATATGTTATACATGCAGCAAAAGATTCTATGGACGAATTTTACGCCATATAGTTGTGGCGTAGGGCGAATTATTCGCCCGGTGCGGGCTCGGCCAGGAGGCGCCGCAGGGTATCCTTGGTGATGCCCAGTTCGCGGCTGGCGGCCATGCGTTTGCCGTTGTTGCGGCGTACCGCCTGGCGGGCGGCGCGCCGCTTGATGGCGTCCATGGTCCCGCTTAGCCCGGCGGACGCGGCCCGGCGTCCGGCCTTGGGCTGGAGATATTCCGGGAGGTGCTCCATCTGGATGAACCCGTCGGGGCAGAGGATGAAGGCGTATTCGAGGATGTTTTCCAGCTCGCGCACGTTGCCCGGATAGTCGTGGCGCATGAGCACGTGCAGGGCGTCCTCGCTGACGCCCTTGATGGCCTTGTTGCGCAGCCCGTTGAACTCTTCGAGGAAGTGGTCGATGAGCAGGGGCAGGTCCTCCTGACGTTCGGTCAGGGGCGGCAGGGTCAGAGTGACCACGTTGAGGCGGTAGAACAGGTCCTGGCGGAAGGCCCCTTCGGCCACGGCGTCTTCGAGATCGCGGTTGGTGGCGGCCACCACGCGCACATCGGCATGGACCGGGGCCACGCCGCCCAGCGGTTCGAAGGTCTTTTCCTGGAGAAAGCGCAACAACTTGACCTGAAGGTTGCGGGGCATGTCTCCTATTTCGTCCAGGAAAACCGTGCCGCCGTCAGCTTGTTCGAACCGGCCCGGCTTGTCCGTGCGCGCGTCGGTGAAGGCGCCCGCCTTGTAGCCGAACAGTTCGGATTCCAGGAGGGCGTCGGGCAGGGCTCCGCAGTTTACGGCCACGAACGGGCCGTCCTTGCGCGGGCTCAGGGAGTGGATGGCCCGGGCGAAAAGCTCCTTGCCCGTGCCGCTTTGGCCGAGCAGCAGGGTGGTGGCTTCGGACTGGCTGATCTGCGGCAGAATGCGGAAGATCTTTTCCAGGGCCTGGCTTCGGCCCACGATGTTTTCGAAACGGTAGATGTCCTTGGCCTGCTGCCGCGAGACATGGATATCGGTCAGGTCGCGGAAGGTCTCCACGCCGCCGATGACCACACCGCGCCCGTCCTTGAGGGGCGAGGCCGAAATGGAGATGGGCAGGGTGGTGCCGTCCGAACGGACGATGAAGATGGACTTGTTGACGATGCGCCCGCCCTGGCGCAGGCACGACCGGATGGCGCACTGGCCGTCGCACAGGGACGAACGGAACACGTCCCAACATTTACGGTTCAGGGCGTCGGCCTCGGATATGCCGGTGATGCGTTGGGCGGCCTCGTTGAAATAGGTCACGTTCCAGTCGGTGTCCACGGTGAATAGCCCGTCGGCGATGGAGGCGAACACGGCCTCAAGCGGCAAGTCTTTGGGAAAGGGCATAGCGTCACCCTACAGCCGGGCGTTCGGCTTGCCAATAAAAACCGGGCGAAAAATTCGCCTGGCAGCCAAGGAGGCCGTCCCGTGGAGGGAAAGGAGTCCGAAGCGTCCGACCGCGGAGCTAGTCGGCCTTCGGCTGCATGAAATCCGCGATGTATCGGTAGAGCCTTTCATGGATGTCCCTCCGGTCGCTCCCGTAGTCCATGCAGACGAACTGCGCGTCCTCCTCGGCCAGGATTTTCAGCGCGCCGGGCTTGCAGATCTGCATGAAACTGAAGTGCGAGGCCTGCGCTATTTCCCGGTAGGCGATGTTGGACGGTAAATCGGGCAATCGGGGGTAGAAGTGGGTGGAGGGCGGAATGTTCTGGTCCTTGCCCGCGCCGATGATCAGGACCGGGATGGTGATGCCTTGAAGGGACTGCGGGGTAAACGACTCGACGAATCCCGGCGCGATGGCCACAGTCTTGGTGAAGCGCGCATCTCTCAGGCCCTGTTCGGCCAGGCTGAAGTCCCGGTCCGTGAGTCCGGTTAGGACGGGGCGAAAATAGCGGCATGACCCGTCCTGGTTCGCCGCACAGAAATCGATGAAGCGGCGCAGGTCGAGCCGGGCGCCGGCCAGGGCCAGAGCGCTGTATCCGCCAAGGGAATAGCCGACCGCGAAGACCCTGCCGGGATCGATGTCGTCCTTGAACCGGGAGCGCAGCATCTCGTCCACCAGGAATCCCGCGTCCAGGGGCTGGTCCCAGGCGCGGAGGATCGAGACCGGGGTCGCGTCGCCCGAGGTGTATCCCGGATGGTTTGCCGCGCAGACCACGGCCCCGTTCTCCGCGAGGCGGGCCGCCAGCCAGGAGAGGTTTCTCCAGTTGCCCGTGGTGCCGTGGAGCAGGATATACAGGGGATACTTCCCGTGCCGTATGATGCCGTCCACGACGGCGTCGTGCCCTTCGAACACCGCGTTTTCCGCATGGCGCGCAACAAGGCCGCCGTCGCAGGGATACCAGATGTGGGTTTCAAGCGTCCTTCCCCGCCGGGCGTCGTTGAAGGTGGTTTTGACCATGCCCACCCCAGCCTGCGCGGGGGCGATCCAGAACACGCACAGGACCAGTGCGAGGAGCGTCGACCTGTTCATGGGGTTCTCCTTGGCGGTTTGCCGGAGCATAGGCGAGGCGTCGCGGAGGGGTAAAGAAAAAAGGCCGCCCTAATGGGCGGCCCCGGGAAAAGCGGTTTCGCGGTGGATCTACAGCTTTTCGGCGCGCTTCTTGCGAAGCCAGGCGTACCATTGCTCCATGTTTTCGCCGGTGCGGGCGGAGATGGGCATGACCTGGATGTCCTTGTTCAGCTTCTTGGCGTGGGCCTCGGCCTTGTTCAGGTCGAAGTCCACGTAGGGCAGCAGGTCGGTCTTGTTCAGGAGCATGACCGCGGAAATGTGGAACATGAACGGGTATTTCTCGGGCTTGTCGTCGCCCTCGGTCACGGACAGCAGGGTGACCTTGTAGTCTTCGCCCACGTTGAATTCGGCCGGGCAGACCAGGTTGCCCACGTTCTCCACGAAGAGGATGTCCAGTCCGTCGGTGTCGATGGCCTTGAGCGCGTCCATGACCATGCCGGAATCCAGGTGGCAGCCGCCTTCGGTGTTGATCTGCACGGCCTGGGCGCCGGTGGCGGCCACGCGCTGGGCGTCGTTGTCGGTCTGGAGGTCGCCTTCGATGACGGCCATCTTGAACTCGTCCTTGAGGTCGGTCAGGGTGCGTTCGAGCAGAGTTGTCTTGCCCGCGCCCGGCGAACTCATCAGGTTCAGGCAGAGGATTTTCTTGACCCGGAAATTATTTTGCAGCTCGTCGGCCAGGCGGTCGTTGGCCTCGAGGACGTTGCGGACTATGGTCACTTCCTTGGACATGGTCACTCCTTGTCGTTATTGCTGGTCGTCCACTTCGATGGAGTCGATGAGCAGTTCTTTCCCTTCCAGCACCGTGTGGCCCAGCAGGGCCTCGCACTTGGGGCAGGGCATGCACCGGGTATGGTCCGGGCTGAATACCTCGCCGCATTCGCCGCAGGCCACCTTTACGGGCACCTCGATGATTTCAAGCTCGGCCCCGTCAAATTCGCCGCCGGGAATGAGCGCTTCCCAGGCGAATTGCAGGGATTCCGTGACCACTCCGGCCAATTGGCCGTTTTTCAGGGTCACTTTCGTGAGCTTCTGGCCGTCGTATTTGACCATCTCTTCGCGCAGGATGCCGAGGATGGATTCGACAATCGACATTTCATGCATGGCTGAGAGCACTACACCGAAATACCGGCGGGGGCAAGACGGCCGGCGCCGTTTTTCCACGTGTCGGACCGTTGAAACAGCCGCCCTTCCAGCTGGAAACCTCCATGTATCCGGTCGGTTGCGCGCCGCTGCGCGGCAAGGTTTAAAAACCCCGCCGAAAAGTGCCGGTATTGGTTGACTTGGCGGTCAGTTCGGCCTTATGGCTAAAGCCAACTTGTTCTCAGGGCGGGGTGGAAGTCCCCACCGGCGGTGATCTGGCTTGCCAGTGAGCCCGCGAGCGCCCCTCCGGGTGGAGGGGGACCAGCAGACCCGGTGCGAATCCGGGGCCGACGGTAACAGTCCGGAATGAAGAGAATGAGGCAGTCCAGCAATCCCTTGCCCGGCGTTACCCCGCCGTGGACAGTGGTTGCCGCGGCGGGTGCCTGTGCGTCCGTTCGCCTGTCTATGCGCCCTGATTCATTCATAATCCTTAATCAAGGAGATTCATGATGGATCAGCCAATCCTCAAACAGTTCGGTGGCCCGATTTCGCGGGTCGAGAAAGCGCTCAAGGCCCTTCGCAAGGGGCAGGGCGTCCTGGTTACGGACAATGCCGACCGGGAAAACGAAGGCGACCTCATCTTTGCCGCCGAGACCCTGACCGTCCCCCAGATGGCCATGCTCATCCGCGAGTGCAGCGGCATCGTTTGCCTTTGCCTGACCGAGGCGAAGATCCGATCCTTGGGTCTGCCCATGATGGTCGAAAACAACACCAGCGCGTACAACACGGCCTTCACCATCTCCATCGAGGCGGCCGAGGGCGTGACCACCGGCGTGTCCGCGGCGGATCGGGTGACCACGGTCAAGGCGGCCATCGCGCCCGATGCCTCGCCCGCGAGCCTGAACAGCCCGGGTCACGTCTTCCCGCTGGCGGCCCGGCCGCGCGGCGTGCTCGAACGCGGCGGCCACACCGAGGCCACCGTGGACTTGAACCGTCTGGCCGGACTGTCGCCGTGCGGCGTGCTCTGCGAGCTGACCAACCCGGACGGGACCATGGCCAAGCTGCACGAGATCGTGGCCTTCGCCATCAAGCATCAAATGGCCATGTGCACGGTTCAGGATATCATCGCCTACCGCGAGCACATCGGCGACATCGACGCCGAGATGGTCATGCCCGAGAACGCCTCGGCCGTGTCCAAACCGACCATGATGTTCCCCCGCAGCACCTTCGCCACGGGCCGCTAGGCCATAGACCGACAACCTCAACCTTCTCCTCCTGAAAAACGAGGCCCCGGCAGTTTTCGCCTGCCGGGGCCTTTTCCGTCGTTCGCCCGTCAGGGCGCGGCGGGTTGGCCCGTGGCCCATCCGGCGTACAGGGGGACCGGCGTGGTCGTGGTCAGTGGATGAAGCCTGCCGGGCTTGGCCGCGACGCCGTAGAGGGCGGCGAAATCCGCGTACTCGTCGAACCGCTGTCGAACCGGGCTGAAGGAATGGATCAGCAGGATCGCAGCCCGGGCGTGGAAGCGCTCGGCCTCGATGAGGGCCGATGCCGCGCGGTGCAGGAGCTGGTAGCGCACGGGTTCCGGCGGTCCGCCGGGCAGCCCGAGGGTCTTCAACAGGTGGGCCAAACGTTGCCGCTTGCCGGGGGAGGCGTCTCGTAGCCAGTGGCCCAGAGTCGGGCCGAAGGCCTCGGATGCCTTGCCCTCGACCATGATCGCGGCCAGTCCCGCCCGGTTCCGGGCCAGGACGAAGAGGTCGTTTTGCGACGGCCGGCCGCCGCCGGGCAGGGCCACGGCGTATTCGGGGATGGCCAGGACCATGTCCAGATCCGCGAGGGCCGGTTCGCTCCCGAGCAGGGCCGCGACTTCCGGGGGCCAACCCGAGGCGTTCTCCCAGGCCAGGGCCAGTTCCAGGGCCGAGTGCCCGTTTTTCCAGTGCCTGTCGGGCGCGGCCAGGAGCGCGCGCCAATCTTCGGGGGAAAGGGTGGGACGGAAAATTCGGTGCATGGGTATCGCTCCTTGAAGGGGGGTCACGCTTCCCTTCCCTTACGGACATACGGGCTTGCCCAAAAGCGCGCAACAGGGGGCGTGGAAAGTGAAAAACGTTGACAGGCTGCCCCATCGGTAGTGAACTGGCTGCCCGAATTTCCGTAACCCGAGAGGTATTTCGATGCGTAGCAAGAAGATGACTGGTGGATTGGAGAAGGCCCCGCACCGTTCGCTGCTGTATGCGAGCGGGTTGACCAAGGAAGAGATGGACAGGCCCTTGATCGGCGTGTGCAATGCCCAGAACGAGATTATCCCCGGTCACGTGCATTTGGACACCATCGCCGAGGCCGTCAAGGCGGGCATCCGCATGGCGGGCGGCACTCCGCTCGAATTTCCGTCCATCGGCGTGTGCGACGGCCTGGCCATGAATCACGAGGGCATGAAGATGTCCCTGCCCAGCCGCGAGATCATCGCCGATTCCGTGGAGATCATGGCCACGGCGCATCCCTTCGACGCCATCGTCTGCATTCCCAACTGCGACAAGATCGTGCCCGGCATGCTCATGGCCATGCTGCGCCTGAACATCCCGGCCGTGCTCGTGTCCGGCGGCCCCATGCTGGCCGGGCACAAGAAGACCTCGGATCTGATCACCGTGTTCGAGGGCGTGGGCAAGGTCCGCGCGGGCATGATGACCGAGGAAGAGCTGGAGGAGTACACCGCCGGGGCCTGCCCCACCTGCGGTTCCTGTTCGGGCATGTTCACGGCCAACTCCATGAACTGTCTGGCCGAGTCCATCGGCCTGGCCCTGCCCGGCAACGGCACCATTCCGGCGGTCATGTCCGCCCGCACCCGGCTGGCCAAGAAGGCGGGCATGCAGGTCATGGAAATGCTTGAGCGCAACATCCGGCCGCGCGACATCGTCACCGAGAAGTCCGTGCACAACGCCGTGACCATGGACATGGCCCTGGGCTGTTCCACCAACACCACTTTGCACCTGCCCGCTCTGTTTGCCGAGGCCAATCTCAATCTTTCCCTTGAGATGTTCAACGAAATTAGCATGAAGACGCCGAACCTGTGCAAGCTCGCCCCGGCCGGTCCGCATTATATGGAAGACTTGAACGAGTCCGGTGGCATCCCCGGCGTCATGTCCGAGCTGGTCAAGAAGGACTTGCTCAACCTCGACGTCATGACCGTGACCGGCAAGACGCTGGGTGAGAACCTGAAGGACCTGGACGCGCATGTGACCAATCACGAGATCGTCCGGCCCATCGACAACCCGTATTCCCAGGAAGGCGGCATTGCCATCCTGTACGGCAACATCGCCCCCGAAGGCTGCTGCGTGAAGCAGTCCGCCGTGGCCCCGGAAATGATGCGCAATACCGGCACGGCGCGGGTCTTCAACAGCGAGGAGGAAGGCGTGGCCGCCATTCTGGGCAATGAGATCAAGCCCGGCGACGTGGTCGTCATTCTCTACGAAGGGCCCAAGGGCGGCCCCGGCATGCGCGAGATGCTCACGCCGACCTCGGCCATTTCCGGCATGGGCCTGGGCGAGTCCGTGGCGTTGATCACCGACGGCCGGTTCTCCGGCGGCACGCGCGGCGCAGCCATCGGCCACATTTCGCCCGAGGCGGCTTCGGGTGGCCCGGTGGGCCTGATCCGCGAAGGCGACAGGATCGAGATCGATATTCCGGCCCGCAAGATCAACCTGCTGGTGGACGAGGCCGAACTGGCCGAGCGCAAGAAAACCTACAAGCCCGTGGTCAAGGATGTCCAATCGCCGTTTTTGCGGCGCTACGCCAAGCTGGTCACCTCGGCCTCGCGTGGCGCGGTCTACGAGAAATAGCCGGGCGGAACACGCCAATGAAGAAGCCGGTTCGGGGTTGCCCGAACCGGCTTTTTTTCGTGCTCAGCGTCCCGCCCCGCGCCACGGGATCCGCTCGTCCATGGGCGGTTCCATGCCTGGGTACCAGCGGTGCAGGATCGCGGCGAAGGTCCCGTCTTCGCGCATGGAGCGGAAGGCCTGCCGCCATGCGGTTGCGGTGTCGGACGCGGTCTTGGGCGACAGGGCCAAATACAGGTCCACTTCCGTGAGTTCGAAGACCGGCTCGAAGTTGTCCGGATTGACTCCCGCCGCCTCGGACATGGCCGCCAGCCCACTGTTGCTGCCCACGATGAGGTCCAGCCTGCCGTATTCCAGCTTGCGGTAGTTGGTCGCGTTGTTCGCGGATCGCTCCAGATTGGTGAAGCCCAGAGACATAAGGTAATGGTCCCGGGCGTCGTCGATGTAGGTGCCGATGGACCGGACCTTGCGCGCGTCGTCCAGGCTGTTGATGGTGATGCCAGATCCCTTGCGCGCCAGGAAATACCACTTCACGCGGAAGATCGGTCCCACCCAGTGGAAATGCTCTTCCCGCTCCCGGGTCCGGACGACCGGACACAGGATTACGTTCGGCCTGTCCTGGGCCACGTTGATGGCCCGGGCCCAAGGCATGAGCTCGATGGGCGTCTCGGTTCCCGTTCGGTGCATGATTTCCCGCACGATATCCACCGCCCATCCGGCTGATTCGCCGTCCCGGTTCATTGCCGCCAGCCCGAGGGGTTCGACGAGCACTCGGAGATCGCCGGATTCGGACGCCCAGGGCGTGCCCGGGAGCAACAGGAGGCCCGACGCGAGGAGGCATGCCGGGAAGAATCGTGAGAGGAATCGCATGGGCTGACGAATACCAGGGAAATGATTTTCCCGCATCCGTAAATTACGCGGTGGGATGCCCGACCCGAAAACGAGAAAGGCCTCCTTGCGGAGGCCTGTGATTTTCTCGGTGCAAAAGAAGGAAGATACTTTCTTTATAGCATCGATCGTGCCAGGACGATGGTAGTGGTGGATAAAATTTTTTTATCCTTTAATATTAAAGTATTAGATGCTAGCTATTGGCCCGTTCTCGAGCGCCATTTTGTCGGCGCGCGGTACAAGAATTTTGCTTTTCCCGCCCGAAGCAGGGCAGGGGGCCAAATTTTTAAACCGGCTGTCTTCATGATGCAATACGCGAAAGCTATATCGCGATCACATTGTTTTTATGAATGTTTTGTGAAGATCAGGAAGCTGTGACTAAAGACTTCAAAGCGCATGTGTGATATGTAGGTCTTAACCAATAGGGGGAAATCATGAAGCTTTCTGATATCGGGATCGGCCAGCGACTGGTTTTCATGCTGGCGGTGCTTATGTTAGCGCTGGTTGCTTTTTTTCTGGTGTCCGTGTCCTTCGGGACCCAGGCCTTGACAGTGTCCATCGTGGACAGAACGCTCAGTCAGAACACGCGCAGCGTCACCGCCACCCTGGACGGTTGGATTGATGACCGCATGCGTTTCCTCGGCCTGATGGCGAGCGCGGACGAGATCGTCCAAGCGGCCTCGGGCGGAGATTGGCGACCGGCCGTCGCCTGGCTCCAACGGGCCAAGGCCAAGGATCCGATGCTCGAATCCCTGTTTGTGCACGACGCCAAGGGCATCAGCGTTGTCACCACCAACACGGACGGCCGGGGCAAGGACTACAGCTCCCGGCCCTACTACAAGGCCATCATAACCGGCGGCCAGGATGAATACATTTCCGAAGTGACGCTGTCCCCGGCCACCAACCAACCACGCATCGCCTTCGTCCACGCGATCAAGCAGGATGGCCGGACCGTCGGCTATGTGGGCATGTCCGTCCTGGGCGAGGCCTTTTCCGATTACCTTTCTCCCATCAAGGTCGGCGACAGCGGCTACGCTTACATGTTCGACGCCGAGGGCAAGATCCTGGCCCATCCCGACACCTCCCTCATTTTCAAGGATCTGAGCAGGTTCGATTTCATTCAAGAGGGGCTGCGTCGGAAGAACGGCTTTATCGAGTACGAATGGAAGGGCGCGATGAAGTACATGGCCTTCGGCCAGGTCAAGCGCACCGGTTGGATCGTGGCCCTGAGCGCCGAGCGCTCCGATTTCCTCCATGAGGCCGAGCAGCTCGAAAACCGCCTGATCGTCGGGGGTGCCGTGGCCCTGCTTGTCATCCTCGCCGTGGTCTTCGTGGTCATCCGCAAGCTCGTCTCCACGCCTCTGGCCGCCATCGTGGAAACGTCGGAGCAGGTCAGTCGAGGCGATTTGTCCGTAGATTTTTCCGGCCGGTTCAGCGGAGAACTGGCCCGGCTGCGCGACTCCTTTGAAGCCATGGTGGGCAGTCTCGGTCGGGTCGTCCATGACATCCAGACCGGGAGCGAAAATGTGGCCTCCGGGGCCGAGGAACTTTCCGCCACGGCCCAGACCCTGGCCCAGGGCGCTACGGCCCAGGCCGGAGGCGTGGAACGGCTGTCCGGGGTCATCGAGCGGATGAGCGAGAGCATCAGCGCCACCGCCGCCAACGCCAAGGAGACCGAATCCCTGGCCGCGCAGGCCGCCAATGACGCCCAGGCTGGCGGCGAGGCCGTGGCAGAGGCCGTCTCCGCCATGGGCGATATCGCCGAGAAGATCTCCATTATCGAGGAGATCGCCCGCCAGACCAACCTCCTGGCTCTCAACGCCGCCATCGAGGCTGCCCGCGCGGGTGAGCACGGCAAGGGGTTCGCCGTGGTGGCCGCCGAGGTGCGCAAGCTCGCCGAACGGTCCGGCTTCGCCGCCAACGAGATCGGCGAACTGTCCGTTTCGAGCATGAACGTGGCCAACCGCGCCGGTGAGATGCTCGCACGCCTCGTTCCGGATATTCAGAAGACCGCGGAGCTCATCCAGGAAATCACCTCCTCCACCCAGGAGCAGAACTCCGGCACCGCCGACATCAGCGCCGCCACCACGGAACTCGACCGCGTCATCCAGCAAAACGCTGCCGCTTCCGAAGAGACCTCCTCCACCTCCGAGGAGCTCTCCAGTCAAGCCGTTCAACTTCAACAGACCGTCAGCTACTTCCGGCTGCGCCGGGAAGCGTCCCGAGATCGGGCCTCCACGCAGGACATTTTGCCGGGCGGGCCGGACGAAGGCGCTTTCGAAGAGTTCTGATCCCTTCCTCTTGGGAGCACCAGGCGCGTTTCGGCAACGGAACGCGCCTTTTTTGCGGGCTGAAACGGAAGACGAAGGGGGGATTTGGCGTTGCGGGGCGCTTCGCTGTGGGCACCGGATGATTCGCAAGCAGGCAAGGTCCCCGCGCATCCCTCTTTGCGCCTTGCGGGCGTATGGGCAAGCACAAAAAAAGTGCGGACGCGCGCAACGCGTCCGCACCTGTTGCCGTATCGGCGGTCGGTTATTTGAATTTGGCCATGGCGGCGGTGAAGCCCGCCTGGGAACGGGGGATGATTTTGTCCTCCACGGAGAAGGACAAGCGGAAGAAGCCGGGGTAGCCGAAACCGGATCCGGGCACGGCCAGGACCTTTTCCTCCTGGAGCGCGGCGCAGAATTTGACGTCGTCGCCGCCCGGGGCCTTGGGGAAGAAGTAGAACGCGCCCTTGGGCATGGTGTACTCGTAGCCCGCGTTGTCCAGGACTTTGGCCATGGCCTTGCGGCGGCGGTCGTAAACGGAGATGTCCACGCCGGAACCGAGCGCCCGGGCCATGAGTTTCTGGGCCAGGGCCGGGGCGTTGACGAAGCCGAGGATGCGGTTGGCCAGGGTTACGCCGCCGACCACGGTGTCCATGTCCTCCATGGCCGGGTTGACCAGGGCGTAGCCGATGCGTTCGCCTGCCATGGACAGGTTTTTGGAGAAGGAAGAGCAGACCACGGTATACTTGTAAATCGGCAGCAGGCTCGGCACCTTCACGCCGTCGAAGGCCAGGAACCGGTAAGGCTCGTCGGCCAGGATATAGATGGGCCGTTCGCGCTTGGCGTTGTGCTTTTCAAGGATGGCCGCCAGTCCTTCGAGAGACGCCTGGTCGTAAACCGCGCCCGATGGGTTGTTGGGCGAGTTGAGCATGACCACGCGGGTTTTGTCGGTAATGGCCTTGTCCATGGCCTCCAGATCGAGCTGGAAGGTCAGGGGCTTGGCCGGGACCTGGACGAGTTTCGCGCCGTGGTTCTCGCAGTAGAAGACGTATTCCACGAAGAACGGGGCCGGGGACATGACCTCGTCGCCGGGTTCGAGCACGGCCCGGAAGAACGAGTTCAGCGCTCCCGCCGCACCGCAGGTGATGACCAGGGCCTCGGGCGGCACGTCTACGCCTTGTTCTCTGGAGACCTCGGCGGCCAGCTTGGCGCGCACGTCGGGGTAGCCGAAGTTGGGCATGTAGCCCATGAAGAAAGGCTTGTCCGCGTCTTTCGCCAGTTCCAGGAGCCCCTCCTTGATGGCGGGCGGCGGCGGCAGGTCCGGGTTGCCCAGGCTGAAGTCGCAGATCGCGTCCTCGCCGTATTTCTTCTTCAGGGCAATGCCCTCCTCGAACATTTTGCGGATCCAGGAGGACCGCTCCATGTATCCGGCTATCTGGCTGGAAATAAGCTGCATGGGAAAACTCCTTGGAATTCAGGTGAAGCCACGACCTTATGACAACCGCCCCCCACTTGCAATACGTGAGGGGCGTCCAAACGGCCGGGATCGCTTCTTCACGAGGGGGAGGAAATTGCCTGGCGCGGGCTTGGGAAGAGCGCCTTTTGATGTCCGCGCCTCCGCGTCGGGGGTTCGGGTTGTTCTCCTTACATTGTTGTTTCGCCTTTCCGGCGACTTCCTTTTTTGCTGGCGCAGAAAAAAGGAAGCAAAAACTGCGCTGCGGTGCTGCCGCGGGGAAGCGACCCCAAGAGCCCGTAGGCGGCTTCCGCTGGTTTGATAGATGTCTGCTGCGCAGACTCGATCAAAGCCGCGCTTCAGCTCGCCGAACACGGGCTCTAGGGGTCGCTTCCGATTGGTGTCCTGCGTAAGGGGATCGGGTGGGTGTAGTTAACCCTGTTTTGAAGAGGTGGGTCGCGGGAACTTGTCCGCGCCTCCGGGGCCAGGAGAAATTAGGGTTGTTGGCGGGCGGTTGGGCCGCGCTTTTGCGTCGGGGCTTCGGGTTGTTCTCCTTACATTGTTGTTTCGCCTTTTCGGCGACTTCCTTTTTTGCTGGCGCAGAAAAAAGGAAGCAAAAACTGCGCTATTGGTGCTGCCGCGCGGACGCGGCCCCAAGAGCCCGTAGGCGGCTTCCGCTGGTTTGATAGATGTCTGCTGCGCAGACTCGATCAAAGCCGCGCTTCAGCTCGCCGAACACGGGCTCTAGGGGTCGCTTCCGATTGGTGTCCTGCGTAAGGGGATCGGGTGGGTGTAGTTAACCCTGTTTTG
>NZ_JAFMPN010000024.1 GCF_017351175.1 Desulfovibrio sp. Huiquan2017
GCGAACCTGGGAGCCCAGAAGTGGACCAAGGTGACCAACAAGCATTTCCAGCGGGTGGCAGATGCCATGCGTGCGGACGGCGTGGGCGACGGCAGGATTGCCGAAGTCTTCAGTGCCGCGCGCCATATCTGCCGTGCCTACGGGAACGACCACATCAGCAACAGCAACGCGGCCTTCGGGGTCAGACGCGGGTCCATCGCCAATGCGACATCCCGTGCAGTGAGCCCGGAAGTCTTCCAAGACACCCTGACCCGCATGCGGAACGACACGTCGTATCCGCAGGCGGGTCGGGCGGCGGCGCAGATCGAACTGATGTATGAGCTCGGGCTGCGTCGGGAAGAATCGGCCAAGCTGGACTTGCCCAACGATTGGAACCGGGAAAGCCATAGCCTCCTCGTGCGGTATGGCACCAAAGGCGGCAGGCCCCGGACACTATATGACCTGTCCCCACAGCAGGAAGCGGCTCTTGAGCGAGCCGAAGAATACGTGTCGCCTTCCGACCGGAAGGGCATCAACAACCTCATGCCCGAGCATATGGGCGACGAATGGCTGCACCGCCTGGACTATGCGGCCAGAAAACACGGCCTGACTGGCAAGGATGCCGGGGGTACCCTGCACGGCCTTCGACACGAACGGTTCCACCAGATGTATCTGAACCACACTGGTTTCGAACCGCCGAACCGACACGAGAGCATTCAGGCATTCCACGAAGCAGCCCAAGTAACGGCCGGGGACGACTGGCCCAGGCTCGACAACGAAGCGCGCGACAGCATGGAAGTTGCGGCAGGGCATTCACCCGGTCGCCGGGACGTATCGAATGCCTATCTGGGTAGTTCCCGTTAGAAGAAGCCCCGCCATTTCCGGCGGGGTTTCATTTTTTTCTTCCGACCCCCTGTTTGCAGTTTGACTTTTCTTATCCTGAGGGTGTCAGACTTGAGGGTTGGCTGAGTTCATAAATTTCAAACCCTCAAACCGAAAGGGAGCTGAAAACGGGTACGCATAAGCGGTAGGAGGCTTTACGTTCCAGCCCTACGGGGTAAAAAAAAACATGTCGGATTCATTGAACCTTTTCACCATCAAGGAAGTCGCAGGCGTCCTGCGTGTCCACCGGGCAACCGTCTCCCGCTTAATCACCGCTGGCGCGTTGCCCCATCTCGCGGTAGGATCCCGCAAGCTTGTCCTGAAAAAGGACCTGCTGGCGTTCATTGACAACCGAAGAAGCTTGGCGGCGAACAGTCCGAAGGGGGAATAGCATATGGCTACTGTCACCATCGCGACCCGTTCGCTGAAAAAAGGGAAAGCGTACGTCATCCACTACAAAGACCCGAATACGGGCAAAAAGGAATACCACAAGACGTACAGACGGAAAGACCTGGCTCAGGAAGAAGTCAACCGGGTACGCACCCTGATTGATAGCGGCAGATTGCCGACCAAGGAAACCCGGCAGCCCAAGCAGCAAGCTCTGCCCACCTTTGGACAGGCTGCCCTGCTGTGCCAAGCCGAATGGGACCGGAAGCTGGGGGAAGGAAAGATATCCCAGGCGAGCCATGCCGGGTACGGCTACCTGCTGGCCCCCATCTTAAATGAATGGGCGCACACCCTGCTCCATGATCTCGACGAAGACACCATTCGGGACTACCGCATCGGCATCGCCGAAAAGACCAAGGCGAAGCTGGTGGCCAAGGGCGAAGAAGGCAAAAATTGCAACGTGCTGGCAAATCGGCGCTTGTTCGTAATCAAGCAGGTGTTCGCCATGGCCGCGAAGCACGGCCTGGTCGAAAAGGACATTGCGCGAGACATCCCTAACCTGTCTGAAAAAGCCAGTGAGCGAAAAAACGCCCAGAAGCCTTTCGAAATCGAGAAGCTGCTGGCGGCGGCCCGTCAGCGCAGGGCGAAGCATTACCTTCCCTTGGCGATCTTGCTTGCGGTTGAGCACGGATGCAGCACACAAGAAGTCCTCAGTCTCAAGTGGGCCGATGTGGATCTTGCGGAAAACCACATCACGTTCCACCGAACCAAAAACGGGGTGACCCGAACCCACAGGATCATGCCCCGTACCCATGAAGCTCTCGCGGCTCGGTTGGAGCACCTGACGCGGTACCGGGAAAAACGCGCCGTGAGGGCCAAGGGGGACTTCGTGGTCGGCAACATGGACGGAACGCCATTCAAGTCGCTCAAGACGGCCTGGAAGGGACTGTGCATCGACCACGATTTCGATGACCTTCACTTCCACGATCACCGCCACACCTATTGCACGAATATGCTGAAGGCAGGCTGCACGCTCAAGGAAACCAGCGTAATGATCGGCCACAAGACCCTGCGTATGACGGACCGGTACAGCCACCTTGAAGGCGTGCTGGAAGACGGTCCTCAGGACCGTCTGGCACATCGGTATGCCGCGACTGGCACCGAAAGTAGTACGTCGGAAGCGGCGGACACATAACGGACATATTCCTGAAATCCGCCATCAGGCACGAAAAAAGGGTTCCAAGTATTTACTTGAAACCCTTAACTTTCTGATGGTGGAGCTGGAGGGAATCGAACCCACGACCTCTTGAATGCCATTCAAGCGCTCTCCCAACTGAGCTACAGCCCCACGCCGTTGGGAAGGACAACTTGTCCCAAGGGGGGCGGTGTTGTCAACAGGAAATGTGCTCGAATTTCACCGGGTCGGGGCATTCTATCGCGATGGTTGGAATTCGGCGCGGCGGATGGTACCGCCCTGGCGCTGGACCGTGCGGTAGTATCTGACTGCGGGCAGGCCAAAAGACATCGCGCAGACGATCTGCTGATCCGCCGGGATGCCGAGCCGAACGGCGAACTGCGGGAGGATGGCCGTGAGCATGGCCTTGGCGATGCCGTTCCAAACCGTACCCAAACCATGGCTGTTGGCCAGAAGTTCGAAATAGCTCATGGCGATGTGGCAATCGGCCATGGGCGAGAGCGCGTCCAAGGGAGCCGAAGCCACCAATAGGTGGGGGGCGTTGCGGAACAACACGTCCGAGCCGTCCTCACAGCCGCGCACATAGTCCTCCATTCGTTCCCAGCCCGCCGGAAAGCGGCCTTCGTGCAGCAGCTTCAGGGCCTCGGCGGTCAGCTCGACACGCAGCCGGTCCATCATGGCCGGATCGTCCACTACCGTCAGGATGGTCTGGCGACAGTTCACAGCCGTGGGCGCGTTGGAGACGACTTCGAGCAGATGGCGGATCAGGGCCGGATCAACGCCTTCCTTCTTGTAGCGTCGCGTGGAGCGGCGCCCCATGAGCAGCGTCTCCAATTTCTCAGGCTCGGGGAACATCCCCTTCAGCGGCAGGCTGTCCTCCGGGATCTTGCCAAAGACGCTCAGGGCGCCGGGCTTGCAGACGGCCAGACAATGCTGACACTCGATACAGCGGGCTTCATTCTCAGGCCGAACCACGGGCAGGCCGTCCATCTCGATGACACCCCAAAAACAATCCCGGGCGCACTCCCCGCAGCGGGTACACTTGTTCGCATCCACCGTAAAATTCAACATAGCCTTCCTCCATTTCAACTGTTCCCCGCACTATAGCAGGTTTCCGGGGAAGCGGAAGCAGGCACTTTTCCGTGCGACGGTACCACAAAGGTAGGAATCATGTATTCCCAAGGTGTTGCGGAGTGGAAACGGTCGGCGGGTCGATTGCTGGGAGACCCGGCCTTTCGTCATAAGGAGGAAAGGGAGACGGGGAAGGGCAGCAATTCCCGAATCGTCCTCTTTCCCCATCCATTACTATAGAAGAGGTGAATCCACAAAACGCCCTTTCTCCACGGGATGTTTCCAACTGCACAGCCACCCCGACACACGTTCCCGTCACCAAAGTATTCTAGCCCGAATATACTTTTTCCGTTTTACAGCCTTTTTTGCAAAACCAAACAAGTCCGAAAAATTCAGATACCCAAGTCAAAAATAGTAATAATTTTTATCTTCAGACTTTATACCAAATAATTCAGCGTACTAAATGTTAAATAGAGCTCACAGAATATGTGGAAAACAATCTTTGGTATCTATTATTATCAACTAGAGCCTGTTGAAAATTAAAAATCTTAGCGCATAATCTCCTAAAATAGTGGGCACAGATAACCCTGTCAGCACGGACGGTCGAGACACTCCGCGCGGACTTATCCACATGCTAATATCTTGTTTTTACATATATTTTTACAATTGACTAAAAACAGTCATATCCCTATTCAATAAGACGAATTGTCTATTCGAAACCGCCCCCTACTCACACAGGAGTTCAACATGGCCAACGACACGATATATCAGCTTGAAATTTCGCTTCCCGGGACCGGTAAGACGCAAACCTACCACCTGGAGCCAGGCACCCCCGTCAAATTCGACTTCGATCTGGCCAACGCCGTATTCACGGGCACGCACGGCGACCTTGAAATCACCGTTGAAGGCGGCGGAACCGTTATCCTGGAAAATTACCAGGCGCTCGCCGACACCCACAGCCTGCCGCTGTTCGAGATGATCAACGGGGAGCAAGTGGCGGGCGACGTCTATCTCTTCGCCTTCGACGGCGTGAACCAGAACGGCGACGTCGAGACCGCTGCGGGCAACGCCAACGGCAGTTCCGGAGCGGGCCAGTACAATGACGACCCGGGCACGCTTCTGGGCGGTGTCGATGCCCTGGACGGCCAGGGCGACGCTTACGGCACCCACACCTTCGCCACGCTCGGCAGCCCCACGCTGGACAACCAGTCCCCGCGGGCCGTCGATGATTTCAACTCGACGACGGAAGAAGGCGACGGCGACCTGATCCCCGGCAAGACCATCGCGTTCGTCGAGGGCGAGGATTATGACGGCAATCCCGCCCACTATCTCACGGGTTGGGGCGAAGGCGAGATCGATCCCGACCACGTCACCTACCTGCCCCTGAACACGGGCGGCGGCCTGCTCATCTACAATCCCAACCCCGATCAGGTCGATACGACCATCACCGGCAACGTCATCGCCAACGACTCCGACGACGGCCCCAACGAGGCGCTGCGGATAGCCTCCATCGACTACATCGGCACTCCTCACGGCGGCACCGTGGACGTCCCGGCCGAGACCGCCGTGACGGACGGCACCCAGATTTACGGCCAATACGGCATCCTGACCATCAATGCCGACGGCAGCTATACATATACCTTGAATCAGGAATGGGCCGATTCGCTCAATGAGGGCGACGTCGCCACCGAGACCTTTCACTATACCATCACCGACGACGAAGGGGCCGCGAGCAACACCGCCACGCTGACCATCAACGTCGTCGGCACCAACGACATGCCGGTGGCTCTGCCCGACACCAACATCCAGGCCGTCGAGCAAGGCGATTCCGCCGGCTACGATCTCGCCCGGCCGGGCGAAGACGTGGTGACGGGCCACGACTACACCGCTTCCGTCAACGCTTTCGGCAACGTGCTGCTGGGTACGGTCACCAACGGCGAGGGGGAGACCATCAGTCAGGGCGACGCCGACTTCGACCCGGATTCAGGCGACTCCGTCACCGACGGCAGCGTCTTCGTCATCGGCGCCTACTCGAACGAGACCCACGCCTATGATTACGATCACGAACTGATCGACAGCGCCACGCCCGAGGGCTTTGCAAACGCCGCCTCCCATGACGCCAACGGCTTCACCGTGACCGGCGAGTTCGGCACCTTGCACGTCAATGCGGACGGCTCCTACTCTTATATCCTGAACAACGAAAGCGAAGCCCTGGAGGCCCTCAACTACGACCATCCGGGCACCGAGACGTTCACCTACGCCATCATGGACGATTCCGGCGCGGTGAGCTACGCCACCATCACCTTCACGGTGAACGGCGCCAACGACGCCCCGGTGGCCGAGGTCGACTCGGCCAATATCATGGAGCAGGGCCTGACCTTCCTGGACGGTAATTCGGTCACGGTGGCCGCCGCGGTAACCGGCAACGTCCTGCTCAACGACACCGACGTGGACAACGTCGATTTCGGCAATGCCGCCGACGGCCACCCGGAGACCGGCACGACCGCCGAGGTCTTCGTCTCCACCGCCTCGACCGCCGGATACACCGACGTCCACGGCGACTATCACGAGACGGACTCCACCCCGGCGACAGTCTACAACAACGACGGCGATGTGACGGACTCCATCCAGATCACCGGCCATTACGGCACGCTGACCATTTACGAAAACGGCGAGTACTCCTACCAGCTGGACAACACCAATCCCGAAGTGCAGTCCCTGAACGCTGGGGATTCAGTGGTCGAATCCTTCGACTACACCGCGACCAACTCGTACGGGGACGGCGCAGAGAGCAATACCTCCCATCTGAACATCACCATCCACGGCAGCAACGACGCGCCCACGCTGGCCATCTCCCAGCCCACAAACGTGGTGACCTTCATCGAGGACGGCATCGACGGCAGCGGCAACCCAATCGGTTCCGGCGCGGTGCATATCCTGACTGCGGATCAGACCGTGGACATCTTCGACGTCGACACCCCGGCCAGTGAACTCTCCGTAACCCTCTCCGCAGGCGATTCCTGGGTCCAGGGCGACGTCCTGGGCGTCGACACCAGCGGGCCTTCCGTGTCTATGGGCGACTATGACAGCAACTCCGCTACGACCATCTACTCCTACCAGAACGCGGCCGGCGACGTAATCGACATCATCGTGAATAACCACACGGGGACCGTGACGCTGGCCGGTCACGAGGGGAGCACGGATTCCCTGACCTATGACGATTTTGCGAACGCCCTGAAGACCATCACCTTCGGCGTCGACCCCAATGACGACACCCCGGAGGGCGCAGACCGGACCTTCTCCGTGGTGGTCAGCGACAACGAAGGCTCCCATACCGTCTACGACCCCAGCGACACCGCGACCGGCGACGAGTACTCCAGCACGACCGGCACGGCCAGCACCGAGATAACCGTGCATGTCCAGCCGTCCAACGACGCGCCCCTGGCCGTTGACGACGGCGTCGAGCACCTCGACGACATGACCGTGACCCTGAACGTGGGCAACCAGTTCAACGCTGACGGCATTACCATCGTCAATGCCGGAACCACAGATACTCCGACGATCAACGCGGAACACGGCCTCGGCATCAAGACCGGCCCCGGTGACAACCCGGCCGTGGACACCACCCAGGGCGGCAAGGGCAGCGAGAAGATCACCTTCAAGTTCGACGATCCCCAGCACAGCGCAAGCATCACCCTGGGGGACTTCAATCACGCCAACGACCACTACAACGACGACAATGCGATCATCACCCTGCTCGACGCCGACGGCAACGTGGTCCGCACCTATGAAGTTGGCGGCGAGACCGACCCGACCATCCCCCTGGGAACCGAGGACGGCTCCACCTTCACTTATGTGGTGGTGGAACCGGCTGGCGGCACCGAGGACGGCTTCTACGTGGCCTCCATTTCGGGCACGGTGGGCAACGAGAATACCGACGGCGCCATTGTCACGCCCGAAGACACCGACATCATCATCAGTGTCCTGGGCAACGACAGCGACCCGGACGGCGACACTCTGACCATCTCCGGGACCACCGACCCCGAACACGGCAGCGTTAGCGTGAACGCCGACGGCACGATCACCTACAAGCCCGAGGCCAACTACAACGGCGACGACCATTTCACTTATACCGTTTCCGACGGGCACGGCGGGACCGACACCGCCACGGTGTACGTCAACGTCACCCCGGTGAACGATGCCCCCCTGGCGGTCAACGACGATGTGACCATCGACGAAGACCACAACGCCACCGGCAACGTCATACAGGGGCAGGAAGTCGTCAATGGTGACGGCACCATCTCTTATGTGGGACAGGACACCGACCCGGACCACGACTGGCTGACCGTGACCAAGTTCACCGTCGACGGCCACGACTACGCCGCGGGCAAGACCGCGACCATCGACGGCGTGGGCACCCTGACCATGGACAAGCTGGGCAATTACACCTTCACTCCGGAAGCGGACTACAACGGGGACGTGCCCAAGGTCACCTACACCGTGGCCGACGACGACGGGGCCACCTCCCAGGCCGACCTGAACATCCATATCACCCCGGTGAACGACGCCCCGGTTGCCTACTCCAACTCCGCGTCCATCACCGAAGCCTCGGGCAGCCATGAATTCAACGTCACCCTGAGCGCTGACGACCACCTGGAAAACGGGCAGTGGTCGGGCGACGACTTCACGGTCACGGCGGGCACCGCCAGCCTCGACGGCGCCACGCACGCCCTTGCCTTCGAGCAGGGCGGCGACCTGAGCGCCGGATACGGCGGCGACCACCTGACGATCAAGTCCGGCAGCGGCGACCATTCCGAGATCGACACGAACAACGGCAACAACAGCGGTTCCGAAGCCGTTTCCATCGACTTCGACAACCCCATGGACACGGTCACCATCCACCTCTCCTCGTTGTACAACGCCGCATCACACAAGGACGGCTCCAACGGGACCTACTACACCGAAAAGGCCATGCTGGCCGTGTACGACGCCAACGGCAACCTGATCGGCATGGTCGAGGCGCACGGCAGCAAGTCCGGCGACGTCTCGGTCACCCTGGACGCCGACAAGCTGGGCTCCACCATCGGTTCGGTGGTGCTCATGCCCATGGACGACGGGGCGGGCAACTCCGCCAACAACAGCGACTTCCAGATCGACAGCGTCAGCGGCACCACCGCCCATCAGGTGGGGGGCAGCGTGGACGGCAACGTGATCATCGACTCCGGCGAGCACGGCGCCCACGACCCGAGCGACGGCACGCCGATCGACCACGATCCGGACACCGGGGACACCCTGCACGTGACGCACATCGTCCACGGCAGCGAGACAGCGGACGGCGCGCCCGCCGGCGGGACCGCCCTGGCGGACGGCGACGACAGCACATCCGCAACCATCAAGGGCGATTACGGCACCCTGACCATCCACGAGGACGGTTCCTACACCTACTCCGAAGACACCAGCCTCACCGACAAGCTGGCTGACAAAGAGACCGGCCACGATGTCTTCACCTACACCGTGTCCGACGGACACGGCGGGACCGACACCGCAGAGTTGACCATCGACATCACCGGCACCAACGACGCGCCCACCATCGACCTGGATGCGGGCACCGGCACGGTCACCTTTGTGACCGAGGAAGCCGCCTTCAACAATATCGTCGGCCTGTACACGGTAGACGGCAACGGCAACCCCGTGATCCAGGAATTCCTCATCGACAACGTCAACGGCGGCCACCACCCGGGCGAGGTGCTCACCACCTACGAGGATGGCGCGGCCCCACACTACTTCCTGATCCCCGTCACGGGGGCCGCCATCACCGACACGAGCAACTACACCATCACCGGCGACAGCACCCATGGATACAAGATATCCTTCGAAGGCGACGACGCCACCTACCCCATCCGCTTCGACAACGAGGCGATGAACGGCGGCGCGTTCGAAAACACCTTCAGGATATCCCAGGACGCCGACGGCTCCTGGCAGATCGCCATGGACGACCAGGCCAACCGTGTGGATGACGATGACTTCGACGACCCGATCCTGCAGCAGGATGACAACGGCACCGGCTACCTGAACACCTTTGTCGAGGACGGCGGCCCGGTACACATCGCGGGTGAGGTAAACATCTCCGACGTGGACTCCGACACGCTCAACCAGGTCGTCATCAAAATGGACAAGATCGACGGCTCTGACAGCCTCAGCCTGGACGGCCACGCGAACGGCACGTTTACCTTCACCGTGGGTGACGAAACCATCTCGGCGACCATCACCGATAACGGCTCCGCTATCACCGTCACGCTGTCCGGCAGCGCATCGCCGGAGGCCTACGAGGACGCCATCGGCCATATCCTGTACAACAATGATTCGGACACTCCTGACACCAGCGACCGGACCATCACGGTCCAGGTATGGGACGACCACAACGCGGCGAGCAACGTGGCCGAAACCACGCTCCACGTGGTCGCGGCCAACGACGCGCCCACGGCAGCGGACAACGTCGAAGCCATGGCCGAAAACGGCGGAACGCACTTCGACACTTCCGTGGAGCATGTTTCGAGCCAGGGAAGCAGCTGGAGCGGCGAAGAGTTCTCCATCCATGCAGGCAAGGCCCATGGAAGCGGCGAGGACCTGACGTTCAGCGAATCCGGCAACCTGGCAGCCAAGAACATCAGCTTCAACCACGGCGGCGAGCACTACGACTACTCCGGAGTGGGCATCTCGGGCGAAATCGGCCCCGGCTCGGCAAATTCGAGCCAGGAAGCGGTCAATATCGACTTCAAGGACCCCATGGATTCCGTGACCATCAAGCTGGCCGCCCTGTTCGACGGCACCGTGTACGACCACGGCAACCAGGAAATGGCCGTGGTGAATATCTACGACAGCCAGGGCAACTATCTCGGGACCGAGACCGTGTACGGCTCCATCGACGGCAGGCAATCGATCACCCTGAACGCCAGTGATTACAACAGCGCGGACATCGGCTCGGTCGTGGTCCTGCCGGGCGACAACGGTGCGAGCGGCGGCGACAACAGCGACTTCCTGATCCAGAACGTCAGCGGCACGACCCTGGCGGACGCCACGCCTCTGACCGGCAACGTCATCACCGACAACGACGCCGCGCACGGCAAGGATTCCGACCCCGAGGGCGACGCGCTGCATATCGCCAGCTTCACCCACGACGGAGCCGACGGCACCGCCGGAGACTATCATGTCGGCGACGCGGACTACGACCATATGCTCGGCGGCGACCACGGCACACTGTATTACAACGCACAGACCGGCGACTATGTCTACGTGGAAGACGGCAGCCTGGCCGACGGCGCCACGGGCACCGAAACCTTCAACTACTCGGTGGAGGACACCTCGGGCGCCGAGAGCAACACCGCCACCCTGACCATCAACATCACCGGTGCCAACGCCCCCGCCCAATTCTCCGGCGAGGACGCGGGCAGCGTGACCGAGGACACGAACGTCACCACCGACGACGGCGTCCACGTACTGACCGCCACCGGCCAGCTGGCCGTCACCGATGTGGATTCGGACACGGCTCTGACGGTCGTGGACAACGACAACCACCACGGGAACCTGACCATAGACGGCAGCGGCAAGTGGACCTACACCATCGACAACGATTCCGACACGGTGCAGCACCTCGACGACGGCCAGAGCCTGACCGAGACCTTCACGGTCCGGTCGGCCGACGGCACCGAGCACCAGATCGAGGTGACCATCAACGGCGTGGACGACAACAGCGCGCCCATGGCCAACCCGGATACCGCCTACGGCTCGGCCGAACTCACGCAAGGGTCTTCGGACTATGCCCTGGTCGCTCAATATCACCCAGGTTACGGCGACTGGCAGGCCGGGGATATTACTACGCATCCCTACGGCGGACACGGTGAACAGAACGGTCCCAGAGACGACTCTGGCTACCTTGAAAGCAACGGCTATGCCGAACGTATGCTCATCAACTTCACGGAAGGGCAATCCGAAGTGGTTCTGACCGTGGACGCTGACGAGTGGTACGGCGACGACGCCTTTACGGCGGACGTCCAGGTCATGAGCGCCTCCGATCCCGATGTCGCACTCACCCTTGGCACGGATTACGCAATCAGTCGGGATCACGACGGACACATAACCATCACGGCTTTGACGGATACCGTTTCCATAGGCCAAGTGATATTGACACCCGCCGATGACAACATCGGAGGTGGTACATACAAGATCCTTTTGGACGATGTTTCGAGCACGCCGACGTCCAGCCTGAACCTCACGCTGACCGGCGACGTGACCCGCAACGACACCGATGCGGACGGGGACACCCTCCATGTGGACAATTTCGCCAACGGCCACGACATGGCCACTCAAACCATCGATGGCGTGGAGTACACCCACTACGTCGACGGCGAACACGGCGTCCTGTACTACAATGAATCGGGCCAGTATCTCTACAAGGCCGACTCCGGCCTGGATGCGGGCACTTACCACGACACCTTCACCTATACGGCCACCGATGGGACCACCCCCAGCGGAGCCACGACCCTGATCGTGAACCTGGACATAACCGCGCCCAATCCGGTCTCGGCCGCAGACGATATCAGCGATGTAGTCAATAATAGTCGGGGGAACTACTCCGCAGAGGGCAACGTCATCACGGACGACGCCAGCCACGACTACGAGGGCGCGGACAGCCACGCCCAAGGGAACGCTCTGCAGGTTACCGGAGTCAGCCACGACGGCGATGCCGCATCTTCCGGGGGCTGGGTGGGGGGCGCCCACTACGATTACGCCATCCGAGGCGAATACGGCACCCTCTACCTTGATGACGGCGGGGCCTACCACTATTCCGTGGACTCCTCCCAGTTCAAGCACGACGACTGGGGCGTGGACTACGACGCGACCGTGGCCGACCACGGCGCGCCCCTCGTGGATCAGTTTACCTACACCGTGAGCGACGGACACGGCGGGGAGGACACCGCAACCCTGTACGTGCCCATAGCCGACGTTATCGACTGGCCCATGGGTGGCTCGGAGTCTGGCGATGCCATGTATGGATCACACGACAACGACTACATCGATGGCAGGGGAGGCAATGACGACATCTACGGCAGGGCCGGCAACGACGTCCTGCATGGCGGGGCGGGCGACGACCATCTGAACGGCAACAGCGGCCATGACCTGCTCTTCGGCGATTCCGGAAACGACGTGCTGAACGGCGGAGCTGGCCACGACTTCCTGTCCGGCGGTTCGGGCGACGATACCCTGCACGGCGGCTCCGGCAACGACCTGCTGGTCGGGGGCTCCGGCAACGACACCCTGGACGGCGGAGCGGGTGACGACGTCATCAATGCCGGTTCTGGCAACGACCACATCCTGGTCAGCGCCGGACACGACACCGTCACCCTGGGCGAAGGCGCGGACACCATCCACATCGATCCGACCTACCTGGCCGGTGACAATGATTCCGCCTCCATGACAGTCACCGACTTCAACGCTTCCGAGGGCGACAAGCTGATCCTGAGCTTCAACGACAACCAGACTAATCTGGGCGACTTGGTCGGCAAGACCGTGGACATCAGCTCCAGCGCAGGCAGCAACGACCTCTCCGTGCATATCGCCGATGTGCACGGAAACCAGGACCTCACCATAACCCTGCAAAACGTATTGGGCGATACCCATGCAGCAGGCACGGAGCACATGGTCATCACCCCGGATTCGGCACCCAATGACGACCTGAACCAGATGATCCAGCACATCATCAACTCCGGAATGCACACGTCCTAGGCAACAATCAATTCCCCGCCCGGTCGAACGGCCGGGCGGGAAATATTTCGAACAGCCATTCCTCCTCGACAAACAGATCATTCCCAACAATGCTCCAGCCATGAACGAAACCACCATGCTCGGCACCTATACCCTGGAGGACGATGTTCCGGCGCAACCGGAAATCGTCCTGTCCGACTGTCGGGATACCTCCATGCTCGGCCAGTTGGTGGGCATGTTTGCGAACGACCCCGAAGTCCGGTTCTTTGTCCTCCCCGACGTGGACCGGGAAGCCGTGGACCTCGGCGCGGACTTCCATTTCATCCGGGATGCCGGAGACTGGGTGCTGGCCAACAACGACACCATGCATCATGTCCTGTTCGACAATGCGGGCTTTCATCCCGGCGGGCACGAAGGGACGTTCTCCATCTCGCGGCTGGCGGACGGCTCCTACGCCCTGGACACCGCCGCGCACGCGGCCCTCGGCGCGGACCTGCCGGACGACGCCTTGCTTGTGTACATGCCTGGGCACGATCTCTGCGTGGACGGGCACCCGGTCCATACGGACGGCGACCTGTTCATCGATCCATCGGTTCTGGGCAATGGCCAAAGCGAGATCGTGGTCACCGATTTCACCGTGGGCAGCGACCATCTGCAATTTCCCGACACCCTGTCCGTCAAGGACGTGATCGTGGACGCCGAGCACGACCTGACTTCGGTCACCATCGGTCAGAACGACCATGCGGACGGCGACATCGTCGTCAAGCTACTGGGGGTCTCCCACCCGGACATGCCCATGCACGACTTCCGCATCGACGCGGACCACTCCACCGACGACCTGATCAACCACCTGATCCATTCCGGCAGTCACACAAGCTAGCCAGACTTCCCTCCAACGCCCGAAAGGGGCCGCATCCGAAAAGATGCGGCCCCTTTTTGCTGACTTTTCCCGGAAAGCCCCCGGCCCGAAAACCGCCCAATTTCTTGGCCCGGCGCGGCCCCCACAAGATAACATACTGTTTTATCGTGTTAAATTAATATAGAGATTGCATCATGTCTCTTAAGGAATAATTCATGCCCGCCCAGCCGTCTCTTCAACAGGCCTCAAAAAGTGCAAAAAAAGTATCCGGATTTTTAACTTAACAAAATTGCAGAGTTGCATATCGAAACATTGTACAAATCTCCGGGGAAAACTTCGTCGAGTCGATCTTTTTTTTAACATAATACTGTTGATAACTTTAAAATTCTCAAATAATCGTCTTTAATCAGTATATTAATCAAGCCTCGCCAGCCGGACGATTCACCGCACATCCCCCACTTCCTCCACAGCCTAACCTACTTGTTTATTGAAAGGTTCATCAATTGACGCATTTTCTCCATCTGTGTATACAATATAGTAACCAGATCGTCTGTTTTTTTATTGCGCATATACACTTTAGGAGGACATTATGGCTGACCCCAAGCAACTGCACATTTCTCTTCCCGGAGCAGGGAAGACGCAGGCCTACCCACTTTCGGCTGAGACCCCGGTACATTTCGACTTCGATCTTTCCGAAGCCACCTTCACCGGAAACAACGGCAACCTTGAAATCGCCATCGAAGGCGGCGGCACGGTGGTCCTCGAAGGCTACCAGGCCCTTGCGGACGCCGGCGACCTGCCCCCCTTCGAAATGACCAACGGCGAGGTGGTTGCCGGAGACGTCTACCTCTTCGCCTTCGCGGACCAGGAAGCCACGGCTGAAGACCTGGAAACCGCAGCAGGCAACGCCACCGGCAGTTCCGGCGCGGGCGCCTACAACGACGACGCGGGCACCCTTTTCGCCGGTGTGGACGCACTGGGCGGCCAGGGCGACGCCTTTGGCGGCGAGGCCATCGCTCCCCTGGATGAGGTAAACGTGGGGAACAATGACCCGAACGCCGTTGACGACGTCAATTCCCTGATCGAATCGGCGGGCACCCACATCGGCGGCCCGCTCGACAGTGAACATATGGAAGGCGACACGTGGACCTCTCCCGGCGACCAGGACGGCGACACGATCCCGGACTTCACGGTCAAGGCGGGAACGGCCAGCATTGATCAAGAGGGCAACATCACCTTCCTGAGCTCCGCTCCCCCTACCGACATCCCCGCCGGAGAGGGTGGCCAGGAAAATCGCGCCCCGACCGTTCAGGCGAACGGCGACGGCGACCTGACCGACTCCTCCAACGAGGGCGACGGGCTGGGCATCACCGGCGGCATCAACGACTCCGAAATCGACACCGTGGATCAGAGCAACTCGGGAAGCGAGGCCGTGCTGGTCTCCTTCGACGATCCCATGGATTCCGTGACCATCTCCCTGTCTGCCCTGTACAGCGCCGAATCAGGCAAGGACGGCACCGTTGACGAACTGGCCCTGCTCGTGGCCTACGACAGCGACCACAACGTAATCGGCACCGTGACCGTCAACGGCACCGACAGCGGCCGCGCCTACATCACCCTGGACTTCGACACAGACATCGCCGAAGTGCTGCTCATGCCCCTGGACAACGGCACAACGGGCAACCAGTGGACCAACAGCGACTTCCTTATCGACGGCGTCACCGGCACCATCGCCCAGACCGCCGCGATGGTCAGCGGCAACGTCATCACCGGCAACGCATCCGATCAGTTCGCAGGCGCGGACTCGGACATTGACGGCGATCCCTTGACCGTTGTCTCCGTATCCTATGGCGGCGCCCCGGCCGCAGGCGGCGGCAGCTACGAAGGCGATGCCTACGACTTCGTCCTGACAGGCGAGTTCGGCACCCTGTATCTCAATGCGGACGGCTCCTACGTCTACGTGGAAAACACCGACGCCACCGACCCCCTGAATGTTGAGGACTCGGTCAACGACGTCTTTGACTACACCATCTCCGACGGCGCGGGCGGAACGGCTTCCGCAACTCTGACCGTCACCGTCACCGGCTCCAATGACGCGCCCACCGCCGTGGCCGACACCGCTTCTCTGGTGGAAAACGGCATCCTGTCCGGCCCCGACGTGGAAGCGGTCCTGTCCGCGACCGGCAACGTCCTGCAAAACGACACGGACGTGGACAACTTCGCGCTCGGCAACGAGGGTGATCTGGCCGGTACCGAGACGACGACCGAGGTCTATGTGGATACCATCGCAGCGGGCTATATGTCCGGGGACGTCTTCGTGGCCACCCAGGTCGAGGAAGTCTACAATGCCGACGGCGACGGCGATGCGACAAACGACAGCGTGATCATTGAAGGCCAGTACGGCACGCTGACCATCCACGCGGACGGCACCTACTCCTACGCCTTGAACAACGACAATCCGGAAGTCAACGGCTTGAACGCCGACGAAACCCTGACCGAGACGTTCCAATACACCGCGACCAACACCGTGGACGACGGGCAGTACAGCAACGCCACCACTCTGAGCATCACCATCAACGGCACCAACGACGCGCCCACCCTGGAGATCCAAGGGCGGAGCGCGCATTTCGTCGAGGACGGCGCTTACGGCGTGGGCACCGGCGCGGTACACATCCTGGCGGGCAAGGATATCGACATCTTCGATGTGGATACCCCGGCCTCGGAACTGACCGTCACGATGTCCGCGGGCCAGACCTGGTTCATGGGCGACATTCTGGGCGTGTCCGGCGAGAATATCAGCGTGGCGCCCGATCAAGGCGAATACGGCCAGAATCCCTTCGTCACCGTGTACCGGTACGACTGCGGAGGTGGCGACTATATTCAGATCGTCGTGAATAACCTCACCGGCTCCGCGACCCTGACCGGGGTCGAGAACGGCGACGGCACAGACCACATCAACTTCGCCGATTTCGAGACGGCCCTGCAGTCCATCACCTACGACATCGTTGATTGGGACAACACGCCGATCACCTCCGACCGGACCTTCACCATTGAGGTCTCCGACAACGAAGGTCCCGGCACCGTCTACACGGACGGCGACGACACCTACACCACCGACACCGGCTCCTCCCAGCCCACCACGGTCACCGTGCACGTTGTGGCTTCCAACGATCAGGTGGAAGCCAACGACGACTCTTATCTCGTGATCGAAGATAGATTTAACGGCCACGCCAATACCCAAAATTGGTTCGAGCACACCGGCGTTTGGCATTCGCTGAACGCAATCCATGGCAATGTCATCGCCAACGACACCGACCCGGACGCCGACAACTGGGGCCCGTGGGACAACAATGCGAACGACCTGCACGATTTGCGGGTCATCAACGGCGAATGCACCACGGAAGGCCATGAGGCCGGCGCCGATCCCAATCCCTATGACGGCGTCTTCATCATCCAGGGCGAATACGGTACCCTGTACCTGCGTCCCGACGGCTCCTTCCTGTATGAAGCCGACCAAAACAAGATCGATGCCCTGGGTGAAGGCGAAACGGCCGTCGAGTCCTTCTCCTACACGGTCGCCGACGGCAGCGCAGGCACCTTCCACGACGGGAATCCCTTCAACAATGCGACATGGGACGAGGCCACGCTGAGCATCAAGCTGATCGGCACCAACGACGCGCCCACGCTGGAGATCGTCGGCCCCGAAGCGACCTTTGTCGAAGAAGGCATTGATGCGAACGGCTACGCCATAGGCGGCGACGCGGTCCACTTCATAAACAATGTGGACCTTGACGACGTCGATACCGACGCCAGCCAGTTGACCATCACCGTTGAAGCCTCCGGCGGCTGGCACCCCGGCGACTATCTGAGCAGTTCCGCCACCGAGGTTTCTCCCAACGTCTACCGCTACGATTGCGGATACGGCGACTACATCAAGATCGTCGTGGACGGGGACACCGTCACCCTGACCGGCGTAGATAACGGCTGGTCGGATCACATCACCATGGATAAGTTCGAGGCGGCCCTGGAGACCCTCACCTTCGGCGTCGACAATGCGAACGACAACCCGGACACCTCGGACCGCACTTTCACGGTCACGGTCAACGACAACAACGGCTCGCACTCCGTTTTCAGCACGGACGGCACGGCCTCGGATACGGTCACGGTGCATGTGCAGCAGTCCAACGACGCGCCCCACGCCACCGACAACACCAACTCCTTGACCGAAGCATCCGGACAGACGAGCTTCGAGACCCTTCTGGAAGTCGAGGGCGATACGACCTCGCACTTCATCAATAACGGCAACCAATGGGACGGCGACCACTTCACGGTCACGGCCGGAACGGCCACTCTCACCGGTGAGACCGTCTCCTTCTCGGGCGGCGGCACCCTGACCGATGCCTCCTCCGTCGCGCCCGGCCTGGGTGTGACCGGCGGCATCAACGGCAATGAAACCGACACCGTGGATCAGGACAACTCGGGCACGGAAGCCATGCGGATCTTCTTTGATGAGCCCATGGATTCCGTGACCATCACCCTGTCCGCCTTCTTTGACAACGGGGGCGAACAAGAAACGGCCCGGCTGGGAATCTACGACGCCGCCGGCAACTTCCTCGGCAGCGTGGCCGCCTCGGGCACCAGCAACGGCTACTACACGGTCACCCTGAATGCCTCCGATTACGATTCGCCCATCGGCTCCGTGGTGGTCATGCCCACCGACAACAACACGCAGGGCGACCAGTACAGCAACAGCGACTTCCTGCTCTACAGCGTCAGCGGCACGACCGCGACCCAGGTGGGCTCGGAAGTGGCCGGCAACGTCATCACCGACGACAGCGGCTACGGCATAGACTCCGACCCGGACAACGGCGACACCGCGCTCCTGCAGGTGACGCACATCGCCAACGGCCATGAAGAAACGCCCACCAACGACATCGCCCTGTCGGCGACCGACGACGGCACCAACGCCACCACCGCGATTATTGAAGGCCTGTACGGCACGCTGACCATCCACTCGGACGGTTCCTACACTTATGAGGAAGATCCGGACAAGACCAACGCACTGAGCGGAGACCCGAACAGCGAGAACCATAAGGGCGAGGACGTCTTCACCTACACCGTGGCCGACGGCCACGGCGGCACGGACACCGCCACCCTGACCATCAACATCACCGGCACCAACGACGCGCCGGTGGCCAACAACGATCTCTTCACTGAATATACCGTAACCACGGAAGCCACGAGCCTCTACGTCGATCACAGCGCCTTCAACGACGGAAATGGCTGGTCCGCCAACGGCGTGACCCTCACGGCCTCTTCCGACGGCTCCAACCCGACTCTCGTCAATGGCTCCGACCCGGATGACGGTATCGGCATCCGTAGCGGCAGCGACGCGTCCGGCTCCACGGAGGCGGCCCAGATCGACGGAAACGATGATGAAACTCTGACCATCTCCTTTGACCTGCCGCAGCACACGGCAACAGTGAACCTCAATTGGTACGATGCCGACGACACTCCCCAGTTCGTGGTGAAGGACGGCGACACGGTCTTGGCTACGCTGACCTCGGTCGCCACACCCACCGGAGGAGGCCAATATTCGTACTCGTACTCCATTGAAACTGCCAACGGCGGCTCAGTGACAGGATTGGTCGGGAACGTCGAATATGACTTCCCGGACGGTTGGACGATCAAGGTCGCATATGATCCAAACGCCAGTTACCAGACTGCCCATCCGTACACCTTCACGGTCACGGCCCCCGACGGTGTCAATGTAATCGATTCCATCGATGTCACCGCGTCGTTTAATGAAGGCTATCATCTGGCCGACTTCGTCCTCGATTCAGTGCATGCCGAGACAGTGGAAACGACAACCACCTACCCATACCAGGAAGACGGCGGCGACATTATTCTCAACGCCTCCGACATCCTGGGCAACGACACGGACCCGGACGGCGACGCCCTGCACATCGAACAGATCCTCTCCGCCACCGGCGGCACGGTCGAGTGGTATGACGCCGGGCACACGCAGTTGGTCTTCCACCCCGATGCCGACTTCAACGGCACGGCCACCTTCACGTACACCGCCTCCGATGGCACGGCCGAGTCCAACGTGGCGACGGTCAGCATCGAGATCCAACCGGTGAACGACGCGCCCGTGGCCGTTGACGACACCGCCACCACGGATGAGGACTCGCTGCTGACGGTCTCCGCCGATTCGCATGCGGATTGGAACCTGCTCAGCAACGACAGCGACGTCGACGGCGATGAACTGTCGGTGACCTCCTTCAAGGTCGATGGCGACAATACCACCTACAACGCAGGCAGCACGGCCACGCTGTACCATGACGGTACGGAAGTGGGCACCCTGACCATCAACTCGGACGGAACGTATACCTTCGATCCGGCCGACAACTTCAACGGCAACGTCCCCACCGTCACCTACACCGTCTCCGACGGCTCCCTGACGGACACCGCAGACCTGAACATCACCGTCAACCCGGTGAACGACGCCCCGACCCTGGATCTGGCAGGCGGCGGTGGCCAGGTGCACTTAGGCAATGTCGATGCGACTTACGAAAACGTCATCGGCGTCTACCACGTGGTCAACGGCGTTCCCACCGAACCCGAGATCATCTGGATCAACGACGGCAACTACTCCAACACCGATCCCCTCTACACGACGCCGGAAGCTGTGACAGACACCGAGGCCAACTGGGGCTTCTTCATCATCTCGGACGGCAAGGGCTACGCTGAAAACGCGGAACTCGGCTTCGAGCAGAATGCAGACGGCTCCTGGGCCCTGACCGTTGACGGCGAACCCGTGGACATCCAGTTCGACTACGCCGGATTCAATCCGGCCGGCGAGGAACCGTCCTTCCGGGTCACCTATGACAGCAGCACCAACAGCTACACCTGGATCTCGGGTGCGGACGACCAGCTCAACACCTCGGGCGATGACGACGACTTCGACGATCCCGCCCTGAGCGTGGACGGCGCCAGCAGCGGTCTGGACTACGCCGACACCTACACCGAAAACGAGGCTCCCATCTCCATCACCGGGAATGTGGACATCGACGACGTGGACAACGGCGCCATGATCTCCAAGGCGACCATCACCTACGAACACGGCGAGGATTCGCTCACCCAAGACGGCGGCTTGAACTTCGAAGCCCTGCTGGCCCTCGGGTTCTCCGTCTCGGGCGAAACCAATAACCCGGATGGCACCCACACCGTGACCATTACCTACAGCGGCGGCAACGCCAGCCTGGAGGAGTTCCAGGCGGCCCTGCACTCCATCACCTTCGGCGATACGGGCGAGGATGACACCGTGGACGCCGTCCACCAGTTCGACATCCAGGTGTTCGACGAGCACGGCGCTGCCTCCAACGTTGCGACCTCCACCATCACCGTGATAGCGGAGGACGCGCCCACCCTGACCGTGGACGAAGGCTCGCACATCGTCTACGAGTCGGCGCTCTCGGACGGCTCCGGCGATCCGGCAGGCGCTTCGGCATCGACCACCGGCACCCTCACCGTGGACGGCGACGTGGACAACATCCACGAGGTCACCGTCACCCTGGGCAGTGGCACCCCCGTGTCCCTGGGTGGCCTGAACACCATTGGTGGGCACACCGTGGAACTGGACCTCGACGGCGACGGCGACAACGACGCCACGCTGACCATGGGGAACTACGACTCCACTACCGGCGAGATCGGTTACACCCTGGAGCTGAACAGCGATGTCGCCAACACCAACGACGGCAATCTCGAGTTCGACCTCAACTTCGACCTCAGGGACAGCGGCCAGAACTCCCTCGCCTCGGACGGCACGACCATCAGCGTCGCGGACGACAGCCCCGCCGCCACGGACTTCGAAGTGGCCATCGAGGAAGGCACCGCCACAAGCTCCGTGACCAACATCCAGATCATACTGGACACTTCCCAAAGCATGACCAACTGGGGCGGCGTTGAGGGCAATTCTGCGAGCCGTCTGGATTTGGCTATCCAATCCATCAAGGACCTGGCGCATGCCTACGACGAAAACGGCGGCTTCAACATCCAGATCGTCACGTTCAATCAAAACGTCGCACACTCCGACATCTTCAATACTCAAGCAGCCCTGGACAGCTACCTCGATAATGATATCAGTACGGCCATATGGACCAGGTACGACCAGGGTATTGCCGAAGCGAAGTCGGCCTGGACGGAATACGTTGATGCGAACAGTGATGTCATTTCCGCCAATTCCGTGGCTTACTTCATCTCGGACGGTGAGCCGCAGTACGAGTCGTACGACGACCCCAAGTTGAATTCCGCTGAACAGGCGGCATGGGAAGAGTACGTCAACGATCACTTCAACACAGCCTACGCCATCGGCATTGGCAGCAACGCACCGTCTGACGCGGACTTGCTGTCCGTTGCACACACCCCGGACGGTGACGACCAGATATTCACCGTCACCAACCTGAAGGAGCTGACGGATACCCTGGTCGGCACCGTGAGCGAAAACACGGTCGGCAACACGCTGCAGAACACCGAGACGGGCTACCTGCTCGGTGCCGACGACGCAGGCGCGCACGACCTTGTCTCCCTCTCGTACGTCATCGGCGGCACCACCTACACCGTCGACTTCACCGACGCGACTACCGAGCACACCATTGAGCTCGAGCACGGCGCCAAGCTGGTAATCGACGGCAGCGGCGAGTACACCTACACCGCCGGCACCGTGGACAGCGACTACTCGGTCGTCTTCACCTACACGGTCCAGGACGGCGATGGCTCGACGGCTGAAGGTCAGGTCACCTTCACCACGCTGAATGTGGACGAACTCGTGGCCGTCCATGACGGCTACCACGAGATCGGCATCGTCTCGGAGGACTTGACACCACAGACAACTGCGCACTTCGGCAACCTCAACAACTACGACTCCCCTCAGGAGTTCGTAGGCAACGGAGTCACCATCTCGACCGAGAGCGGATACCTCGTTGCAATCAATGGAGACTTGGGCGTCAAGGATGGTTCTAATGACCTCCTGTCCATCAACAACCGCGACTCAATCAAGATCGATGTCGACAGCGCGACCGACGCGGAACAGATGACGATCAAGTTCGCCTGGGGCCACGACACACCCAACAATGATTACGCGAGCTTCGACGACAACGACTATGCCGGAATCACCATTCATTACACTAATGGCACGACCCAGGATGTTGACGTATACCAAGGGACATTGGACGATGATCACTCAATCACCCTGGGTAACGGTACAGCCAACATCGATTACGTAACGGTTTCGGCTCCGGGCAGTGACGACGACTTTGCCATCCAGCAAATCAAGATCACGGGCTCCTCGCAAACCATCGATCTCGGTTCCGGCGACACCGACAACGACGGCACCATCGACGGCAACGTGTTCGACAACGACCACCTCATTGCCGGGCAGGATGCGGACGTCACCCATGTGACCACCCTTGATGCGGACGGCAACACCGTCTACGGGACCCTGGACAACGGGGTGATCAGCATCGACGGGCAGTACGGACACCTGGAGATCGACGCCGAGACCGGCGAGTACGACTATAGGCCGTACGAGGGCCAGGATATCGATCACAGCGTCACCGACACCTTCGAATACACCATATCCGATGGTTCCGGGACGTCCTCGGCATCCCTGGAGTTCTCGCTGCACGACACTGCGGAGGTCCATTACGACGGAACGTCCCTGATCGACACCACAACGGGCGATGACATCATCTTCCCGGTGGATGGTTCCACCGTGGACGTCAGCGCCGGGGCGGACACCATCGTCATCGATCACGCCCACCTGGGCGACGCCGGCTCCATGACCATAACCGGCTTCCAAATGAACGAAACGGACTTCAACCTCGGGGACCACTTCCAACTGGGAGACCTCACGGGCTCGTCCGTCACGTTCACCGCAAGCGGAGACGGCAGTGACCTGACCATGCTGTTCAGCGACATCGAAACCACTGACACCATGTCCGTCACGCTCTCCGGCGTCATCAACGACAGCGCCACGATTGACCATTCGCCAGTCGAGATAACGAACAGTGACGACCTGAACCAACTGATCAACCAGATCATCGCTTCCGGCAACACTGACAGCTAAACCAACCAACACCCCGGGTCCGGCCACGCGGCCGGTCCCGGGGCACATTTCCGAATCGGCCATTGCTCCTTGGGAACAGGAGACAACTATGACAGACGCAAGCATGAACCATACGACGATGCTCGGCACCTATACCCTGGACGGGAAGGCGCCGGTCGATCCGGAGATCGTGCTGTCCAACTGTCAGGACACGGCCATGCTCGGCCGGTTGGTCGGCATGTTCGCCGACAACGACGATGTCCGGTTCTTCCTCGTCCACGGCATCGACCAGAACGCCGTGGACCTCGGCGCCGACTTCCATTTCGTCAAGGACTCCGGGGCATGGGTATTGGCCAACCACGACAATATGATCCCGGTATTGTTCGACGACCCGAGCCTCAGCGCTTCCGGGCCGGAGGGGACCTTCTCGCTGGTGCATTTGGATGACGGCTCCTGGAGCATCGACACGCATGCCCAGGCGGCACTCCCCGACGCCGACATCCCCGACCCGACCGGCGACCAGCTTCTCGTGGACAGCGAGGCGCACGACATCTTCGTCGGCGACCATGTGATCCACACGGACGCGGAATCCGGCTCCGTGTATATCGACCCGTCGATCCTGCAAGACGGCAACGGAGAGATCGTGGTCACCAACTTCGTCGTGGGCCAGGACACCCTGGAACTGCCGCAGGACATGTTCGTTCGGGACGTATCCGTGGACGGCGACCACAACCTGACCGAACTGATCATCGGGCAGTTGGACGCCCCCGACGGACACGACGACATCGTCGTCAAGCTGCTCAATGCCCTGCCGGATCCCGGCGAGATCCCATCATCCCCGGTGAATCTGGACTCGGGCTCGGACATCGACCAACTGATCCAACATATCATCGACTCTCCGGAAAACACTTGAACCAAACGCAAAACGAAAGGATCCGGGCTTTCCGCCCGGGCCCTCTTCGGCTATGACGCCAACCCTCTGGATATACGCAAGGCCGTGAATTCAACGATTCTATACATCACCCGTCGAACAGGGGCTGCCCTCCATGCCGGAACATCGCTTGAAAGAGGGATGCGCCCCTTCGCCGAAGCTGCTTACGGCGACCCTGAATAACATACTGATATACCATGATATTCAAAAAAATCAACCACGGAGGAATCAACTCATTTTTGTGCATTTTTTTGTAAACCATTCTTGACAGATAATTATATAAATGACTATAAGCCAAGCAGTGATAATCTTTAACATGCAATCTGGGATGTGTGTAATGAAAAAATTTGTTCTCGCAATTCTGACCATTTCCCTGCTGGCGTCGGTTCCCGCTTTTGCCGACAACGGCACGATGACGCTCAAGGAAAGCGTCGTCGCGGCGGTTAAGCAGCACCCGCAAATCAAGTCGCTCTTGAACAACAAGGACGCCGTGGCAAAGGCCAAGCTTTCCGCTCTCGGCCGCTTCTTCCCTTCGCTCGATCTGGCCGGGGAATACGGAACGCAGCAGTACAGCAGCGCCAACACCCGAGGCAACGACACCGATGAGCACTGGCGCAACGCCACCGAATTTCAGGCTACCTTGACACAGCCTCTCTTTGACGGCTTCGACCGTTGGCACGACTACAAGCGCGAAGGCGCCCGCCTGACCTCCGCCGAAGGACGCCTGGTGGACAACGTCGAAACCGTGGGCCTGGACGCTGTCCGTGCCCATGTGGACGTGGTTCGTCTGCGCACGCTGGTCTCCCTGGCGGAAGACAACATCGCGGCGCACCAGCATCTGCTCGATTCCATCACCGAACGCGTTCAGGGCGGTGCGGGCAACCGCGCCGACGAAATGCAGGCCAAGGGCCGCGTCGCCCGTGCGGAGACCACGCTGGTCACCTACACCGGCCAACTGCGCGCAGCCGAGGCCGAGTACATCCGCACCGTGGGCACCGCACCCGCGTCCCTGGCCGATCCGCAGTACCTGCCGAACTATATCCCCGGCAAGGCCGACCAGATTCTGAATCTCGCCCTGGAAAACAACCCGAAGATCGCCGTGTACAAGGCTGAGATCGACGTGGCCGAACAGACCAAGGGCCAGCTCGAATCGACCATGTACCCGACCATCGACGCCTACCTGGCCTCCCGCCACACCGACAATCTCGACGGCGTGGATTCCTGGGTGCAGGACAACAAGGCCATGCTGCGCGCCCGGTGGAACGTCTTCAACGGCACCAGTGACTACAACGACGTTCGCACCGCCGCCGCCCGCATCCGCGAGGCGCAGGACAATCTGCAGGACACCACCGACGACATCATCCGTCAGGTCGCTTCCACCTGGGCCGACTACGAGTCCAGCCTGAACCAGATCGAGAAGTATCAGGAAGCCTTGCAGTACAGCCTTGAGTCCCTGGACATGTACCTCATGCAGTTCAACGTGGGCCAGCGCTCCTTGCTGGACCTCCTGGATGCCACCAACGAGGTGTTCTCCAACCGTGTGCAGCTTGAAACCGCGACCATGAACCGTGACTTCACCGTCTACAAGTTCCTGGCCCTCGAAGGCTCGCTCATGAAGACCCTCGAAATCGCGCCCTCCACCTACGAGAACATGCCCACCGAGACCGCATCCAACTAAGTTCCGGAAAACTGCGAGAACAGTCTTCGAGAGGGACGCAGCCGTCGTGGCTGCGTCCCTCTCTTTTTTGGGGAAACGTACAGTGGCGACGCCCTGTTCATAGACAAAAATCGCGGGGAGAAAGACCTCCCAGCCGAAGAGGCAACGCACAGCAAGGGCGCGACTCCTTGCTCGCATCCAACCGGCCTTCCCGCCACATAGCCCCTGGCACCGCAAGCCCATTGTCGGCCCGCTTCCAGCCAAGCCGACTTCAGCCTTCGCCTTGAACAAAACAACGGCCCCGCTTCGCCGCCCACGAGCGCGGAAAGGTTTTCCCTGTGGACGGCCATGCCAGGTTCGGTCAGGAACCGCGCGGAACGACTCGCCCGCGGAGGGCTAGGCCTTACTCCATAAGGTAAATTGGGGAGTTGAACGCCGCATTGCGGCACGAAACAGGTGGTCCAGCCCTGCTTTCCCCTGTCCCGTCTCCATCGAAGCGCGCCAGATTAGACCCGGCCCCACCCATTTCGCTGTCCTGGGGATTTGCCGGTGGGCAAAGACATGCGTTCCTGGATCCTTTTCTGCGTCTTCGACATGGCCTTTTAGCTACGCGCCTTCCGGCTCATGCAATAACCGTTGCCATGCGCCCAAACCAAAAGGCCCCGGCGCAATGCCGGGGCCTTGGGCAACCAGATGGAATGAAGCGAAGGAATTAACTCCTGTCCTCTCCCAGAAGGCGCTCTCCGTTGGGAGTCCCGAGGACATTGGCCAAGGCCGTGACCACTGCGGAGTCGAAGCGGCTGGCTTCGCGGGACAGAATCTCCAAGGCCTCTTCCGGGGCCTTTGCCCCCCGATAGGAACGCGGGCGAATCATGGCGCAGAACACATTCAGCACCGCGAGAATGCGGGCCAGCAGAATGATGTCGCCGCCCTTGAGCTTCTTGGGATACCCCGTGCCGTCCAGGCGCTCGTTCATCTGATAGATGGCGGTAAGCACGCCCTCGGCTATGTCGATGTCCTTGAGGATGCGGTAGGCGTATTCGACGTGCCCCTCCATGATGACCATCTCCTCGGGAGTGAGCTTGCCCGGCTTGGTCAGGATCTCATTGGGCACGAACATCTTGCCGATCTGGGACAGGTTGGCGGCGGTCTCGATCTCGGCAATATCCATTTCGGAGAGGTGCATGGCCTTGGCCACCTCCACGGACAGTCCGGCCAGAAGCTTGGTATGACCGCCCAGGTACGGGTCGGCCGCCTCGATGGTCGAGCCCAGGGCCTCCATGGCGTTCTTGATCAAACGCTTGTTCTTCTCCTGGGCGGCCACGAACTCGGTCACATCGCGGTAGACCTCGACGATCCCTTGGCAGGTGCCGTCCTTGGCGTAGTATGGGGATTTGGACACCTGGAACTGGTGGCGCCGGGAGCGGATGAAGATGGGCTCGCTGATGGTCAGCTTGCGCTTCTCGCCGACGACCACTTCATCGATGGATTCCAGCCGCTTGGCCGTGTCAAAGCCGAATACGGCGGCGGTGTCCATGCCGATGAGTTCCTCTTTGGGCCGCCCGGCGGCCGCGGCAAAGGCGTCGTTGACGTAGGTGAACTTGCCGTGCGCGTCCTTGAGGACGATGAATTCGTCGATATTGGCGTTGATGGAGTCGATGAACAACTTCTGTTCCTCGATCTGGGTGGCCAGAGCGCGGAACTGCTCGGCGATGCGCTGGCTTTGCACCCCGGTCAGAATCCACCAAGCCAACCCGGCGATAAGCAAGGCGGTCAGGATGCCCAACCCGGCCACGATGTAGACCGCACGGGTGTAATCGACAATGGGTTTCATGGCCTCGCCGTAGTCGATTTCCTGGACCAGCCACCAGGCCGGGCCCGGGATGCGCACGCCCAGGGAATAGACCTGGGTATCGCCGTCTTCGAGGCTAGGCCTGATCCCGAAAGGAATATGCCCGCTCTCATCGACTTTTATGGGGAATCCGATGTCCAGGAAGCCCTCGGAGGTCCACGGCGCGACCTCGCGGTAACCCGCGCCGCTCTTCTGCATGAGGCGGGTCTTTTCCCCCTTGACGGCCAACGGGGAGTTGGACAGCAGCTCGGTGATCTTGCCGGAGACCTGTCGGGTCATCATGAGCACGCCCACGGCCTTCTGGCCGGGGGTTTCCTCGGCGCCGCCCACGGCGTCGGGCGGGTAGACCGGGACGAACACATCCATCTCAAGCCCCTGCGCGGTCTTACGCAAGGTGGAATACTGCGGTCCCTTGCCCCTGATGGCTGCCATCGCCAGCCCGGTCTGCTCCTGGCTCATGGGTGGCAGGTAGCCGTCGGTGGCGATGTAGGCCTCGCCCTTGCGGCTCAGGATCCGGGCGTTGAGGAAGCCCGCGTAGGTGGAGAATTCGCGGAGCATGTTCTCCATCATGGGCAATTGCTCGGCCAGGGTCGCGCCCTCCCCACTCTCCGAGGATTGATCGGAGTGCAATCGCACGAAGAGGTTGGACAGGTCGCCGGCATAGGTGTCCACCTCCGCTGCGTAGAGCCGGAAGAGGTCGGACTTGATCAGCCGGTCGCCTTGGTGGGACAGATTCTCAAGCCAGGACGTCATGACCTCGGAGCGCCCTTGGGTCAGTAGTTGAAATCGCTTCTGCTGGTTTTCCAACATCCCGGCCTGCTTATCCCGCACCGCCCTGGCGGCGAGCAGGACGATGCCCACCGAGATGACCAGCACAAAAGCCAGCACCACGCCGATTTTGACGCCCTGCCCGGCTCCCCCGATCGACTTGGGGACCTCCGGGGTCTTGGTAAGATGTTCAGCCATGTCGCTTCTCCATCTGGTTTGTGGCCACGCCCTTGTGGGCGGGCCTTATTGCTTCGCCTTTTCGTAAGTGGTCCGCTTTTGGGGAGCCACGTGCATCCAGCGGTACTTCTCGTTGACCGAGTACTGCGGAATGTAATGCCGGTATTTCTTATGAGACAGGACCATGTCGGTCTGATTGTCGAGGATGTAGATATCGTCCGTGGCGTACACCGCCAAGACCGCATGGCCGATGCCGCGGATGGCGTCCTTGACAGCCACGATGCGCAATTGGTCGCCGGTAAAACCGAGTTCCTGAAGGGCGTAGAACTTGGCGATGGAATAGTCTTCGCAGTCGCCCGATTTTTTGAGGAATTCCCAGGGAGTCTCCCAGTAGTCGCTGACGCCCCAGTTGGCCTTGTCCAAACGGTACGGCCACTTGTTGAAGAACTTGGTCACGGCCTTGAGCCGCTCCATCTCGGACTTGTTTCGAACCTGGGCCTTGAGCGTGTCCCAGGCCCTCCGGGACGGATGGCCGCGCGTCCGGTCATCGTTGAAATACCCCTTCCAGGCCCGCATCTTATCGAGCACGCGCGTCCACTTGGGCAGCTTTTGCAGCTTGCCCTTGAACTCCATGGTCCCGAAGAGACGGCGCTGCCCCGAATCGGCGGCCGCCGCAAAGGCGTCGAGAGGCCGGACGAGGGTTGCGGCAAGACAGGCCGCGCAAAGCGCGACCACCACCGCCGAGTATATCCCCCGCACCGGCTTCATCCACGCCTCATCGTTCCCTAAGCGCGTTCTGCTTTGCCTTGAGCAGCGGCTTAAGCAGATAGTCCAGGACCGACTTCCGGCCGGTCAGGATGTCCACGCTCGCGGTCATGCCCGGGATGATGGGCAACTGCTGGCCCCGATAGGTGATGGCGTTTTCCTTGGTGCGCACCTTGACCAGGTAGTGGCTCTCGCCCTTCTCGTCTTCGATGGTGTCGGCCGAAATGTTCTCCACGGTACCGTCCAATCCGCCGTAGATGGAGAAGTCATAGGCCGTGATCTTGACCTTGGCCTTCTGGCCCGGGTGCAGGAAGGCGATGTCCGAAGGCTTGACCTCGGCCTCGACCAGCAAGGTATCGTCCAAGGGCACGACCTCCATGATGGACTCGCCGGGCCGGATCACGCCGCCGATGGTGTTGACCATGATGTGCTTGACCACGCCGCGCACCGGGGAACGCACATCGGTGCGGGTCACGCGGTCGCCGCCGGAGCTGAGGTTCTCCAGGATGGAATTGAGTTCCTGCCTGCGGGCATTGATCTCCTCCAAGGCGTTGGCCCGGTATTCGGCCTTGGCCTGGGCGATGCGCCCCTGGGCTTCCTTGGCTGCCCGCTGTACGCGGGGGATGCCCAGGGTCAGGGCTTGCATATCGCCGTGCAATTGAACCACGGTCTGTTCCAGGCGCAGATAATCGAGCTCGGAATGAATATGCTTCTCCACCAGGGGCTTGGCGATATTGCGTTGTTTCTCGGCCACTTCCAGGCTCTGGCGAAGCTGATTGCGGCGGGCGACCATCTCGTTCACTTCCTGCTGCCGCTGCTGATACTGGTCCTCAAGCAGGCTGATGTCGATATTGAGCTTGTTGCGCTGGGCCAGAAAGATATGGTGTTGGTCATCGACCAGTTGCGGAGCCTTCTCGACCACTTCAGGCGGGAAGCTCGGTTCGTCCACACCGTCCGCTTCAGCCTGGAGCCTGGCGATGGCCGCCTGGTGCTCCAGGGCCTTGCTCTGGGCATCGCGGTAATAGCTGGCGGCCTGCTCGTTGGACAGGCGGCAAAGGATGTCGCCCTTTTCCACGGTCTGGCCCTCCTGAACGAAAAGCTCGTTCATGATGCCACCCTCCAGGTTCTGGATTTCCTGGATGCGCTGGGACGGGATGACCCGGCCGAAGCCGCGTGTGCGCTCGTCGAGCATGGCCAGCTTGGCCCAGACGATGAAGATGAGGATCATCAACAGAATGGACGTGGACATGATGTAGGCGACCCGGTGGCCCCGGCCGTACATGGCCTGGTCCACCTCGCTCATGAACAGGAGCGTTTCTCTATCGTATTTCTTGCTCATTTCATCCTCACAGGGAAACCTTGATTTGACCGGTCCGGAGTCCGTCGAGCACGGCCTTCTTGGGGCCGTCCACGACGATTCTGCCCCGGTCCATGATCACCAGCCGGTCCACGAGATCAAGCATGGAATGGCGGTGGGTGATGACGATGAGCGTCTTGTCCTCGATGTATTTGCGCAGCCGCTCCTTGAGGCGGTATTCCGACTGGTTGTCCATGTTGCTCGACGGCTCGTCCATGATCAGGACTTCCGGATCGGGCAGGATGGCGCGGGCGATGGTCACGGCTTGTCGCTGGCCGCCGGACAGGGAGGTACCCCGTTCGCCGACCATCATGCCGAAGCCCGCCGGGTGGTCGCGAACGAAGTCGTTGACCCCGGAAATCTCGGCGGCCGCGTTGATGGACTGGTCATCCGCCTCGGGCAAGCCGAAGGCTATATTGTCCTTCAGGGTGCCGTAGAAAAGCAGACTGTCCTGGGAGATGTAGCCCACCTTGCGGCGCAGGTCCGCCACATCCATCTGGCGCAGGTCGATGTCGCCCACCTGGACCGAGCCCTGCACCGGCTGGTAGAGGCCCACGCAGAGCTTGCCCAGCGTGGTCTTGCCCGCGCCGGTACGGCCCACGATGCCGACTTTCTCGCCCGGCTTGAGCTTAAGGTTGATGTCGTGGAGCACGGCCTTGTCCGTGCCCGGATAGCTGAAGGACACATCGGTCAGGGTCACGGACGGCTCGATAACGCCGTAGTGGAAGGCTTCCTTGTCTTCGGGCCGCTCGGACGGCATTTCCATGAGCATGTCCAGGGCGTTCAGGGCCATACGCGATTGCTGGAAGCGCGAGAGCAGCCCGGCCACCGCGGACAGCGGAGCCATGGACCGGCCGGACAGGATGTTGCAGGCGATGAGCCCACCCACGGTCAACTCGCCCTTGGAGATGAGGTACACGCCGGTGATGATCACGGCCACGGAAACCATCTGGGTGATGAAGACCGAGAAGGAGATGGACACGTTGGCCATGGTCTTGGCGTGGCTGTTGGAGTGGGCGGACAGGCCGACCACGTTTTCCCAGCGCGCCTGAATGCGGCCCTCGGCCATGGACGTCTTGATGGTTTCGAGCCCCTGGACGATCTCGAACAGGAGCGCGTATTTCTGGGTGGATTCCTTGTAATGGTTCTCGATGATCCGCTGAAAGGGAATCTGCATGAACACGCCCACCAGGATGACCAGGGGCACGGCCACGAAGATCGGATAGGCTATGGGCCCGCCGATGAAGTAGATGACACAGATGAACACGATCAGGAACGGCAGGTCGATGAGGGCCACCAGCGAGGAGGAGCCGAAGAACTCGCGCAGGGACTCGAACTCGCGGATGTTGTTGGCCACCGCGCCCGCCGATTCCGGCATATAGTCGAGCCGGGCGGACATGAGGTGGTTCATGATCTTGGAGCCGAGGAGCACGTCCGCGTTGCGTCCGGCCACGTCCACGAAATAGGAACGCAGGTTCTTGAGCAGAAAGTCGAACAGATAGGCGATGCCAATGCCGATGGCCAAGGCCCAGAGGGTATCGGTGGCGTTGTTGGGGATGACCCGGTCGTACACGTTCATGACGAAGAGCGGCGAGGCCACGATGATGATGTTGGTCATGATCGAGGCGCCGATGACGTGCTTGTAGATGGGCCAGAATTTGCCGATGACGCCCCAGAACCAGCGCTTGGTCTTGAGCAGCTTGAGCTCACTGGCCCGCTTGTCCAGCTTGGATTTGCGGTGGCAGAAGATGGCGTACCCGGTGTATTCCTCTTCGAGCTTGGCCAGAGGTATCTCGGTCTCATCCATGCCGTGGCCCGGCACGAGAACCCGGGCCGCGTTGCCCGAGGTGTCCAGGAGCACGCAGGCGTTGCCGCCGCGCAACAGCAGGATGCACGGCATGACCAGCTTGGTGATGCCCCGCAGTTTCTCGCGGTACACGGTCTTGGCGGTGATGCCGATGCGCTCGGCCGAACGCACGATGGAGGCGGCGGTAATGACTCCCTCCTGTTGGGGGATGCCAGCCTTGAGCGTGGCCGAGGAAACCGGCTTGCCGAGCAGGCGGCTGATGATGGACAGACAGATGACCAGCGGAGGTTGAAAATCAATATCCTTGGGGGTCAGCCGTTCGTCGGTCTCCACCCGGATCGGCTGTTGCATGCCCGGCATTCCAGGCATTCCCGGCATGCCTGGAGGCATCTGCCCCTTGACCGGCTGCCCTGGCTGCCCGGGTTGTAGCTGTCCCGGCTGCGGTTGTCCGGGCTGTGATTCTCCCGGTTGCGGCTGTCCCGGTTGTGGTTGCCCCGAAGCGGTTCTTCCGGCCGGAGCGGGGCCGCCCTGAGCGGGCTTGGCACCCGGCGCGGCCTGAGGCGTCGCGGGAATCGGGCCTGAGCGTTGGGCACCGTTGCCCGGCATCGGGCCGGTGTCCATGCGCGAGGCTTTGGCGGCGGGTTTCCTGTCATCAGGACTGGCGGGCCGAGGAGCTCCCCCGGCTGGCTTGGGGCCAGCCGGATTCGGCGCTGTATCGGCCCCGGTCCTGCGGCCCGGAGCGGCCTTAGAGGCTGCTGGTGACGCTTTTTTTTCGGGTGGCATAGATTTCACTTGGATGAGGATTGCGTTCGCATGCAGACCATAAAACGGGTCCGCCGTCCATTACTGACAGTAGTAGTTTCACAATCTTTCGCGTAGGGGCCATTTTGTCAAGCTTCAATTGCCTCATTCCTTAGCGATCCCGCACGCTTCATAAACGCCCGCGAAACAGGATCCAGGCCCGGCGGCCTCCGCTCAGGCCGCGACCGAGATCCCGATCTTGCCCAGGGCTTTCCCCGCTTCCCAATAGCGGTGGGCCGAGGCGATGTCGCGGAAGTCAAAACGGCGCTCGTCCAGGAGCACGGCCAGTTCGTCCGCATCCACCAGTCCGGCCACCCGTTCGAGGATCTCGCCGATCCGCTCCCGCCCCTTGCCGGTGAGCAGCGGCAGAAGCATGAAGACCACGTGCAGGGACAATCCTTTGGCGTGCAGCGGCCCCAGATCGTGCGTGGAACGGGTGTTGGTGGAGACCACCCGGCCGCCCGTGCGGACCGCCCTGAGCGAGTCGTCCAGAACCGGACCGCCCACGGTGTCGAAAACCGCATCGAACCCCTCGCCGCCGGTGTACTCGGCCACGTACTCGTCCACGTCCGCAGCCGTGTAGTCGATGGGCGTGCCGCCCAGAGCCTCGACCACGGCGGCCTTGTCCGGGGAGGAGACCGTGGCGAAGACCTCGGCCCCGGCGTGGGCCCCGAGCTGCACGGCCAGATGCCCCACGCCCCCGGCCCCGCCCTGGACCAGAAGCCGTTCGCCCGCCTTGAGCCCCGCCCTGTCGAACAGGGCCAGCCAGGCGGTGACGGCGACCAGGGGCATGGCCCCGGCGTCCGTCAAATCCATGCATTCGGGAGCGCGGGCCAACAACCGTTCGTCCGCGACCGTGAACTCGGCCAGCGCGCCGGGCAATCCCTTGATCCCGCCGGGACAGCCGAACACGCGGTCGCCCGCGGCGAAGCGGGTGACGCCTGGCCCCGCGGCCTCCACGGTACCGGACACGTCCATGCCCGGCACGGCGGGCAGTGCGGGCGCAAAGGCCAGGGACTGGCCCAGCGCGGCGATTTTGTTGTCGATGGGGTTCAGGCTCGACCCGGCAACGCGGACCAGGACCTGGCCCGGACCGGGGTCGGGCACGGGGATATCGGACTCGGCAAAGGCGTATTGCCCGCCGTATTCTTCAAGCAGCATGGCTTTCATGGACAGTTCCTCCTTTTTCCATCCTACCCGCATCCCGACGGCCTGTACAGGGGCGGAGAGATTACGGAAGACACGGAAATGAGTGGACCAAAGGGCGCACCTGGGTCATCATGAACGGATGGCACGCAAACGACACGCACAGCCCCTTGCCCAGCCCTATGTCCTGCCCATGTCCCGCAAGGAGATGGACGACCTGGGATGGGAGGAGCTCGACATTCTCCTGGTCACGGGTGACGCCTATGTGGACCACCCTTCCTTTGGTGCGCCCCTGCTCGGGCGCTGGCTCGTCCGCCAGGGCTTCCGCACGGGCATCTGCGCCCAGCCCGCCTGGGATCGCCCCGACGACATTCTTCGCCTGGGCCGACCGAGACTGTTCGCGGGGGTCTCAGCCGGGTCGCTGGACTCCATGGTGGCCCACTACACGGCCTTCCGCAAAAAACGGTCCGACGACGCCTACACCCCCGGCGGCAAGGCGGGGGCGCGGCCCAACCGGGCGTGCATCGCCTACACCAACGTGGTGCAGCGGGCCTTTCCGGGCCTGCCCGTAATCCTGGGCGGCATCGAGGCGTCGTTGCGGCGTGTGTCACACTATGATTTCTGGTCCGACTCGGTGCGCAAATCCGTGCTCCTGGACTCCAAGGCCACGGCCATAACCTACGGTATGGCCGAGGACTCCATCGCCACCCTGGCCCGGACCATCGAGGCCATTCTCGAAGACGTCGGCGAAGTGGATCTGCGCGCCTTGCGTCCCCAGCTGGCGGGGTTGCCCGGCCTGGCTGTGGCCGGGACCCGGGACGACGTCCCCGAGAACACCGAAGTCATCGAGCTGCCCTCCCACGAGGCCATCCTGGAAGACCCCAAGGCGCTCATAGAGGCCACCCGGCTACTCGAAAAACAAGTCCATCAGAACAAAGCCATGGCCGTGCAGGCCACCGGCAAACGGATGGTCCTGATTTCCCCGCCCGGGCTCCTGCTCGACACGGCGGGCCTGGACGAAGTGGCAGGCCTGCCCTTCACCCGGCTGCCCCACCCGGCCTACCGGGAACGCATCCCGGCGGCGGACATGATCCTGACCAGCGTGACCACCCACCGGGGCTGCTCGGGCGGCTGCTCGTTCTGCACCCTTGCCCTGCACCAGGGGCGGACCATCCGCTCGCGAAGCAAGGCCTCCCTGCTCAAGGAGGTGAAGGCCATCACCGAGGTGAAGGGATGGACCGGGTCCATTTCAGACGTGGGCGGCCCCAGCGCCAACATGTGGGGCGCGCACTGCGATGCCGACCAGTCCACCTGCGAACGGGCCAGCTGCCTGACCCCGCGCATCTGCAAGCATTACAAGGTGACCCAGCGCGATTTCGTCTCCCTCCTGCGCTCCGTGGCCGACGTCAACTCCGTGGACCACGTGCGCGTGGCCTCGGGCTGGCGCATCGACCTGGCCGTGACCGACATGCGCTCCCTGGCCTGCATGATCCGCGAATTCGTGGGCGGTCAAGCCAAAGTCGCCCCCGAGCACCAGGTGAACCACGTGCTCAAGCTCATGCGCAAGCCCGGGTTCGAGACCTTCGAGACCTTCCTCGACCTGTTCGACAGGGAGTCGAAAAAAGCGGGCAAGAAACAATACGTCGTCCCCTACCTCATGTCCGCCTTCCCCGGCTGCACCGAGGAGGACATGCACACCCTGCACGACTGGCTCGATGCGCGCGGCTGGAAGCCCGAGCAGGTCCAGTGTTTCATCCCCCTGCCCGGCACGGCCGCCGCGGCCATGTTCCATGCCGGGTGCGACATGCAGGGGAACCCCATTCACGTAGCCAAAACCGACGCGGAGCGGCTGCGCCAACACGCCATCCTCATGCCGGACACCGGCCGGCCGCCGGGTCAGGCCTCCCACCGGGGCCGGGGCCGGAAACGCCCCCGAAAATGATCCTGGCCGGGTGTGGACTCGACGCCGCGCCCGGGCAAATATTGCAGATATGTATATCCACTATTCGCAAATAACGTATTTGTAAAAAATTTTCTCCTTTTTCGTATGTGCCGCCCGCCCGGAAAGCCCCGAGCCGCGCCACATTTCGCGCATGGCATCGTGCTTGCTATTCACTATCCATGCTTGCAACCGTCCCCGGATTAAAACTGTCGGCCCTCCAGTCCATCTGCCAAGTCATCGACCAGGCCATGGACTTGCAGACGGCGCTGGACGGCGTTCTGAAAATACTTTCGGAACAGTTGGCCATGCAGCGGGCCACGGTGACCCTCTTCGACCCCGAGACCGGCCAGTTGTCCATCAACGCCTCCTATGGCCTGACCACCGAAGAAAAACGGCGCGGCGTGTACAAGCTGGACGAGGGCGTCACCGGGCGCATATTCCAGACCGGCGAGCCCTATTACGTCCCGGACATCGAAAAGGAGCCGCTCTTCCTGGACAAGACCGGCTCGCGCCGGGTCAAGCGCGGCATGATCTCCTTCATCGGCGTGCCCATCGTCCTGCACGGCGATCCCATCGGCGTGCTCAACGTGGACCGGCTCTTCGAAGACGAAATCAGCTTCGAGGAAGATGTGGACTTTCTCAAGGTGGTGGCCACGCTCATCGGCCAATTCCTCAGCCTGAACGAAAAGATCATGGCCCGCGAGGCAGCCCTGAAGCGCGAGAATACCTCGCTCAAGTACCAGATTTCCAAGAACTCCAAGGGGCCGTACATCGTGGGCCAGAGCTCGGCCATGGTCGAGGTGCAGCGCCAGATGGAAAAGGTCTCGCCCACCCGGGCCACGGTCCTGCTGCTCGGCGAATCCGGCGTGGGCAAGACGCTCATCGCCAAGATCATCCACGAGCTTTCCGAGCGCAAGGGCAACCCGTTCATCAAAATCAACTGTGCGTCCATCCCCGGCAACCTGCTGGAATCCGAGCTGTTCGGCCACGAAAAAGGGGCCTTCACCGGAGCCACGGGCACCCGGCCCGGCCGCTTCGAGGAGGCGGACACCGGGACCATCTTCCTGGACGAGATCGGCGAACTGCCCATGGCGCTCCAGGCCAAACTGCTGCGCGTGCTCCAGGACAAGGAGCTGGAACGACTCGGCTCCAACCGGACCCGGACCATCGACGTGCGCATCCTGGCCGCCACCAACCGGGACCTCGGCCATCTGGTGGAGCGCGGGCGGTTTCGCCTGGACCTCTACTACCGGCTGAATGTCTTTCCCATCCGCGTGCCCGCCCTGCGCGAACGAAAAGAGGACATCACCGGCCTGCTCAATCACTTCCTGCACAAGATGGCCGACGACTACGGGCGGAACATCCACCTGACCTCCACGGCATTGGACGCGCTCATCCGCTACGACTGGCCGGGCAACGTGCGCGAGATGCAGAACCTCATCGAACGGCTGGTGATCATGTCCGAGGAGGACCGCGTCAGCCTGGAATTTCTCAAGTCCTATCTCGCCCCCGGGCAGTCCGCCACCGTGCAGGAGGCCATCCCCATATCCGAGGACGCCCCGCGCCACACCTCGCTCAAGGAATTCGAACGCAACGAGGTCATGGCCGCCCTGGAGCGCAACGGATGGGTCCAGTACAAGGCCGCCGAGGCCCTCGGGCTGTCCGCCCGCCAGATGGGCTACCGAGTCAAGAAGTACGGCCTGGAATCCATGATCGCCGAGGGCAGGGCCAAGATCCGGCGGTTGAAGGAAGGCCAGGCGTAAATTTTCGGCATACCCACCTCCACCCCCATTCAAGACGCCTCCCGCCGGACGGTCCGGCGGGAGGCGTCGGCCTGTCCCCGCCCGAGCGTGCCGCTCCCCCACGGGGGGAGTTCCTAAAAAGAGAACCATCCCTTTCATTCTCTGAAAAAAAGAATCAGACGTCGAAGGCCGCTTCGCGGCGAGAATCAAAATGATTTCGCCTCCGGCGGGCAAGGACTCGCGCCCTTGCATCCCATTTTTGCGCCTACGGCGCGATCTTTTCTCCACCAAGGGGATGTCAGCTATATCGCCCCAAAAATACCATGTCGGCACTCCCGAGTTTTGCTGGTAACAACACCAGTGAAACCAAAACAACCAGGAGGCCGACATGGCAAAGCTCAAGGTATCATCAGTCCATCGGTTTGTAGA